>SVOR01000007.1 GCA_015066295.1 Oscillospiraceae bacterium | reverse complement strand
ATATCGCATCAAAGATATATCGCTCGGGCATTGCACGAATATAGCTGAGGCACACTTCATTACGGAGTGTGCCTCAAAGACGACTCTTTTTTTATTTCTTATTTTTCATATTTTGTATTATAGTACGCGGTGCCGATGAAGCCTACCTGTCTAAAATCATCCATATTGTGTCGCACAATATAATCTATATAGGATGCAAACATTCTACCCACCAGCTGATAACCCACCGCGTTCATATGCCCGTCGAGGAAAAACTTCTTTTTGAAGTCATCGTCAAATGGTACGGCGTATTTATAAAGGTCAATAACGTAGGTATTATCGAACATTTCGGCAAGGCGATATAGAAACTCGCGGTGTTTTTCCTTTATTTCGTTACGATTAGCTCTTTGATCGCTTGGCATAGTCACAAGGAAGAACTTTGCCTTTGGCTGAATTTTCTTATATTTTTGAATAATTTTTGCATAGCAACCAACAAAGGTCTGTTTATTGTTATTTTCGTCTTTAAGGTCAATATCGGATATATCGCCGAACTCAATATCGCTATAAAAAAGGTCGTTTATACCGAGTGCGATTACGTAGGCTTGAGCGGCAAGCTCTGTGCGCCAAAAGCCTTTTTCGTCGGCGAAGGAGTCTAAATACCATTTTGCCGACATACCGCCACGAGAAAAGTTATATACGGTACAGCCCGCTTCTCGCGCGAGATATTGTCCCCAGGAATATTCATAATAGTCGTGAAAACCGACCTTCCCTTCCTCGTCATAGGACTGAAATTCGCCCGATGACATACTGTCGCCAACAATGGCAATTTTTCTGAAAACACCGCAAAATCCGCCGTTGACGGCTACTTTATCAAGCGGTTTCTCGTTTTCGTCGCAGGTATAAAAATCGTTTAAATTCATTTAAAACACCTCATAAAAAAGTATAGCAAAGCAAGGAGAATAAGTCAAACGAATTGTTAAAAAAATACTATTTTGTAATAAATTTGACAAATCGCGCAGAATTTAATATAATTGATACACAAATACTAAAAGTAAAAAGGTCAAAAGTGCGAAAGCACTATGTGATTGGGGATAAATAATGAGCAAGGAAAATAAGGGTGCCGCAACTCAAAACGAGGTTCGCTCACCAAAAGCGTTTTTGTTTATAAAACGTGTAATCGACATACTTGGCGCTCTTGTGGGTACCGTCCTGACATTTTTTATTTTGTTGATTGTTAAAATTGCCTTTTTGGTTACGGGCGATAAGGACAAGCTAATATTTAAGCAAACCCGTATAGGCAAAAATGGCGAGCCAATAAAAATTCACAAGATACGTTCTATGGTGGTTAATGCCGACGAAGTGCTTGAAACCATTTTAAAGGAAGACCCCGAAAAGGCTGAGGAATATCGCGTTTATAAAAAGCTTAAGGACGACCCGAGAATTACCAAGGTCGGTAGGTTTATAAGACGCTATTCTATCGATGAGCTTCCGCAGTTTTTCGACGTGCTTACAGGTCGGTTATCCCTTGTGGGTCCTCGTCCTTATTTGTTTAAGGAAAAGGACGAGATGGGTAAATACTACGACACCATAATTAAGGTTAAACCCGGAATTACGGGTTTTTGGCAGGTAAACGGTCGCAGTAATACCGATTTTGAAACACGACTTAAAATGGATAAATACTATTGCCGTACAAGAACTCTCGGTATGGATTTTGGTATAGTTTTTAAAACGGTTTACAAGGTCTTTAAAAAGGAAGGCGCTGAATAAATAATGGAGATAAAGGTTATCGTTGCGGCACACAAGCCCTATGATATGCCGAAGGATGAGCTGTATTTACCCCTTCACGTTGGTGCCGAGGGCAAAGAGCCGTTCGGATTTACGGGTGACAATAAGGGGGAAAATATATCGCTTAAAAACCCTTATTTTTGTGAGCTTACGGGTCTTTATTGGGCGTGGAAAAATTTAGACTGCGATTATTTGGGACTTGCCCACTACCGCCGACATTTTGCCGATAAAAAGGGCGGCGCGCTAACTAAAGATACGGCTGAAAAGGTGCTGGGAACCACCGATATTATTTTGCCGAAGAAGCGCAACTATTATATCGAAAATCTTTATTCGCACTACGTTCATACACTGTGCCGCGAGCCGCTGGATATTACGGGTGAAATAATAAAAGAAAAACACCCCGAATATTATGCCGAGTTCGAGCGACTAAAAAAGAGAACAAGCGCGCATATGTTTAATATGTATATTATGAAAAAGGAAATCTCCGACTCATATTGCGAGTGGTTGTTCGATATCCTTTTTGAGCTTGAAAAGAGATGTGCAGATTTTGAATGCGATGATTTTCAGGCGCGTTTTTACGGCAGAGTAAGTGAGCTGCTGCTTGACGTTTACCTTAATACAAACCATTTAGAATATAAAGAGCAACCCCTTTATTTCGTCGAAAAGGAGCCGTTTTTTAAAAAGCTTATCGGCTTTTTAAGGGCGAAATTCTTCGGTAAAAAATATAATAAGAGTAATTAGAAAAACCCTTGATAAAATTTATCAAGGGTTTTATTTTATCCTTTAACAGCGCCTGCGGCAACGCCGCGAATAATATATTTTTGTGAGAAAAGGTAAAAAACAACAACGGGTATTATTGACAAAACAAGCACCGCCATTAAGGCACCCATATCTACCGAGCCGTAACCGCCCTTTAAATATTGCACCGCAATGGGCAACGTTTTGTAGTCGGTGCCAATTATTAGGTAGGGTAACAGATAGTCGTTCCAAATCCACATGGCGTTTAGTATGGCAACCGTTACGGTGGTCGGTTTTAGTATAGGGAAAACCACGTGAAAGAATATCTGCAACGGACCTGCGCCGTCTATTGTTGCCGCCTCCTCGATGCTTAAGGGTATAGACTTTGTAAAGCCGACAAACATAAAGACCGACAGCCCTGCGCCGAAGCCGAGGTAGATAAAAACGAGCCCCAGCGGCGTGTCGAGTCCAAGCGTGTTGGCAAGCTTAGAGAGGGTAAACATAACCATCTGAAAGGGCACAATCATCGAAAAAACAAACATATAGTAGGTTGCCTTGGCAAAGCGACTGCCACTTCGCACAATATACCAAGCCGCCATCGAGGTAAATAGTACAATGGCGCCCACCGAAAGAACTGTGACAAATACGCTCCAACCAATCGCCCCTAAAAGCCCCGTGTCATTTATACCGGTTATATAATTTTCAAGTCCTGCAAAGGTGTCGGCATTTGGCAGAACAAAAGGGGTCTGACTAATTGAAAATTTAGTTTTAAAGCTGTTTATAAGAACAATTAGCACGGGGGCTATAAATACTGCCGCCAGCAAGAGCAAAATAGCGCTTAACAATATATTTAAAAGGGAAGAGCGTTTTTCCATTAGTTTTCATACTCCTTGCGGCGTGTTAGATATAGCTGTAAAAGGGCAATAGCGGCAACAAGCAATGAAAAAATCACCGCTTTTGCTTGGCCGATACCCTCGGCACCCGCCCGTCCGTAAAAGGTGTTGTAGATATTGAGCGCCAGCATCTCGGTTTTGCGTGCAGGCGCACCTGCGGTCAGCGCTAAATTTTGGTCGAACAATTTAAAGGCATTTGTAAGTGTTAAAAACAAACAAATGGTTATCGACGGCATAACGGCAGGTATGGTAATTTTAAAAAGTATGCGAAGATTTCCTGCGCCGTCAACCCGAGCCGCCTCGATTTGCTCGTGCGGTACGTTTTGAAGCCCCGCTATATAAATTATCATCATATAGCCTATCATCTGCCAGTTCATAAGCACTATAAGTCCCCAAAAGCCGAAATTGGCGTTTGAGAGGATGGAATATCCGTAGTTGTAAAGAATTCCGTTTATAATTAGTTGCCAAATATAGCCAAGCACGATGCCGCCGATTAGGTTCGGCATAAAAAATACCGTTCTGTAAAGGTTGCGCCCCCTAATGTTACGTGTGAGCGCAAGCGCAATTAAAAAGGCAAAGACGTTTATGCTAACAACAGAAACGACGGCAAATTTAACCGTAAACCAAAGCGAATTTAAAAAGTCGCCGCTATTTTTAAAGACCTCGGCATAATTTTTAAGCCCCACAAAAACCGCGTCAGAAACGGTTGTAAATTCGGTGAAGGAAAGATATATGCCGAGAATAAAGGGGATTATAAAAACCAGCAAAAAAGCGGTGAAAACGGGCGCAAATAAAAGAAAGGAATATTTGCGGATTTGCTTTTCCATTAACGCTCACTCTTCCAGTGCTTTATGGCGCCTTGCTTCACCTCGTCCCAAGTAACGTCGCCCTGCGCGTAGCCGAGAAGCAAGGAGCCAAGCTCGGTCTTAAAGGTTTCACTGGGGAATGCGGTGAACACCCAAGGAATAGTTTTAATATCCTTTTTGTTCATCCATTTAACCGTTTCCTTCGCAAGCGGGTCGGTAGGCGTCTCGTTTTCAGAGAAGGTGTTAAAGGGCGTGGTAAAGCCGAGCTGCTCGCTCACGTACTTTTTACCCTTTTCACTGCCGTAAAGCCACTCGAGGAAGTCGAGAGATGCCTTTTGCTGTTCGGCAGAGGCGTTTTTGTTTATGGCAAGGTAGTTTTCGGTACCAACGCAAAGGCCTTGATTTTCTTCGCCGTCAATACCGAGATAGATGGGTAAGAACTTTGTGTTTTCGGCCTTAACTGTGTTACCCTTGACACCCTTTATTTGCTCATAACCCCAGGTGCCGTTTTGCACCATGGCGGCCTTGCCGAGTGCAAATTCAGCCATACTGTCGGCAACCGATTTAGAGCCGAGTAGGGTTTTGGGAGTTGTGGAATTGTTTATATAAAGGTCAAAGACATTCTTAAATTTGTCGGCATATTTAAAGGTAATGTCGGCGGTGTTAAGACCTGCAACGGTCGGGTCGTCATACTTTTCGTTTTCAATAAATTCATAATAAAGCGGTATATTCATAAGGTGGGTCTGCCAACGCCAATCCTCGCCCGAGAGCATTGAGGTCGAGGCAAATACGCCGTCAATGCCGAGCTCTTTTTTATGCTTGGTCATATCCTCAACCACGACGCGCAGTTTGTTGTAGTCGGTTATCTCGTCCATAGAGTTAATTTGTGTCTGGCGAGATTTGAGTGCAAAATAGCGGTCGGTAATTTCCTTGTTGTAAATTATTCCGTATGCCTCGATAACGTAAGGTATGCCGTAAACACCGTCGCCCTCTTTGATGGCAAGGTTTTTATCGGTTAAATAGGAATAAAGCTTTGAGTCTTTAAGGTCGGCACAGTATTTTTTCCAGGTGTTAAAACCAATGGGTCCGTTTATCTGAAAAATCGTCGGCGCATTTTTCTTGGCAATTTCGCTTTTTAGCGTTTGCTCGTAGGTGTTGGCGGCCGCCGTTACAACCTTAACCTTAACGCCCGTTTCGTTATAATAGTCGTCGGCAATTTTTTCGTAAATTTTTGCCGATTCGGGCTTGAAGTTTAAAAAATAAACGCTCGCACCCGCCTCTTCGGCACGACAAGCCGCAAGAGTAAAGCAAGTTAGGGTTATGCAAATACAGGTTAAAATACTAATTAGTGTTTTTTTCATAATTTACCTCCAAAAAGTGATATTCTTATTGTTGCACAATTGTTGTAAAATAATACAATGACTTGAAAAATTTACTTTGTGTGGTAAAATAGAAAAAGAGGTGAAGGAAAAATGGAATTTAAGATTTGGGATAAGCAAATACCATTTGAAGACAGTAACATACAAAATCGCGAAAACGCGAATATGAACAGAATTACCTTCTTCCCTGCCAAGAGTGACGAAAAAACCGACCTTGTGGTTATTTTCCCGGGTGGAGGTTACGGATACCGTACCTACGATTACGAGGGTGAAGACGTTGCCAAACGTTTTAACGAGTACGGAATTTCTGCGGCGGTCGTTGATTACCGCGTAGCACCCTATCATTATCCGTGTGAACTGCTCGATGCACAGCGTGCCATCAAGGTTTTAAGAAGTAAGGCGGACGAGTTGAATATCAACCCCGACCGCGTGTTCACACTCGGTTTTTCGGCGGGCGGTCATCTTTGCGGTATGACGGCAGTGTTCGACGATATATGCGATATTTACGGTGACGAAATTGATAAACAGAGCGCAAAACCCACCGGCGCAATACTTTGCTATCCTGTAATTAGCAGCGATAAGGATAAGCGTCACCTCGGCACCTTTATGAATTTGCTCGGCGAAGAGCAAATCGCACAAATTGAGGATTTCTCACTCGAGAAAAGGGTGGACGAAAACACCTGCCCCTGCTTTGTGTGGTGTTGCGCATACGACGGCGCTACTCCCAAGGCAAACGCGGTGGAAATGGCCAAGGCTTTGTGGGCGAAGGATATCTTGTGCGAACTGCATATTTTCCCCGAGGGCAATCATGGCGGCGGCCTTAGAGATAGATACAAATGCTCGCGTTCTTGGTCGCATCTGGCAATAGATTGGGTAAAGAGATTCGGTTTACCGGATGAAGATTAAAAAACACTTGACAAACGGATGCCTATGTGATATATTATGTAGGCACGTTTCGCTGGTGTAGCTCAGTTGGTAGAGCAGCTGATTTGTAATCAGCAGGTCGGGGGTTCGAGTCCGTCCACCAGCTCCAAAAAATAAAGCACTTCTTCGGAAGTGCTTTATTTTTATCCAATCCGAAGGATTGGTATGTAATCGCCGATAGGCGTATGTAATCCGTTTGCTTTGCAAACGGTATGTCATCAAGTCGTAAGACTTGTATGTTTCTTCCTTCGGATCGATTACATACCACCTACGGTGGATTACATTCAACACTCCGTGTTGATTACATACAAGGCTACGCCTTGATTTATTGTAGCTTTTATACTATACTGAATATAGGCGGTGATTATATGAAAAAAGTTGACGTATTACAGTTGATAGCATCTGTTTGTTTGCTTGTGGGTAGTATTATAAACCTTTTGAATGTGTGTATAGAAATTCCGTTTGAAGTGTATGTTTGTTCAGGGCCTTTGTTCATAATTTCGGCAATTCTATACGGCGTTGTTTTGGTTAAGAAAATCAAATTTAAAAAAGCCAATAAAAATACAGACAAAAATTAGAATCGTAGTTTTGTATTTGTTAAATATAATAAAATGTGATAAATACAGCAACTATTTATTTTCTAAAAAAACCGCTTGACAAGGTAGACTCCTTATGCTATAATAATGCTTGCGCTAATTGAATATGGGAGAGTTCCCGAGTGGCCAAAGGGGGCAGACTGTAAATCTGTTGCTTTCAGCTTCGGTGGTTCGAATCCACCCTCTCCCACCAAAAAATAGACTTGCTTTTGCAAGTCTATTTTTTTATCCATTGCGAAAGCAATGGCATATCATCAACAATGGCAAAACCATTGTTGTATCTCATCAGTCCGTAAGGACTGTATATCATCACGCGTAGCGTGTATCAATAACTGCTTTCACAATGATGATATACAACGGTTAGCACCGTTGATGATATGCAATTTCTTCGAAATTGATGATATACAATGCTTTGCATTGATTTATTAGTAGATTTTTGCCATAGGCAAAATGGTTCGTCGACGCAGCCGCAAAACCGCGATAGGTTTTGCGGTCTGCCAAAGTCTCGAGTAAGGTAAATGATTTTGGGTACCGCTCGGAGCGGTCAAAATCATACCGACGCAGAGTATCCACCCGATTTTGAAGTAATAAGTAAAAAGTAATAGTGAAGAAGTTCGGTGTCTGATTCGCAGACGTATTTAAAAAAGCACCTGATTCCAAAATTGGTTTCAGGTGCTATTCTTTTTCAAATTTAATTATATCGCTTACTTCACAGTCAAGAGCATAGCAAAGTGCATCAAGGGTTTTGGTGTTTATAGCTTCACCTTTTTTCATACGATGCAAAGTGTTCGCCGAAAAACCTTGCTTAAAAATGAGATTGTATTCGGTAATTCCTTTTTTAAATAGCGTTTCATAAAAAGGCGCGTAACTAATCATTTTTTTATCACCATTTTAATATTATCATACTTAACCTCTTGACTATACTTAAAATATTGAGTATAATTATATCGCTTGAAATTATTCAAGTGATATTAAGGAGGTTTTATTATGAAAAAAGTATTAGTAGGAATTTTGGTGTTAGCAACATTATGTTGTCTAGCAGGCTGTGGTGGCACAAGTGGACAAAATATTACTGGAATTATAACAACAGATAATATGGTGTATTTTGAACCTAAATGTCCTGAATGCAACCATATCGGCAGAACAAAGTCGGTTAATGTTTGCAAAGGCGAAGATTATAACGGCACTCATTTCTGCGAAGAATGCGGCAAGATTTTCGATTTTGCGATAGAAAGATAAATTCATCATTTATGAGAGGTATTATAAAATGAACAATGGAGCAAAAGCCGTTTTAACATTAATTGCGATAATTATGTATGCAATAGGCATTATTTTGTTATTTATAAATATTTTTGGCGGTTATTATTCAAGCAACAACACTACTGTTTTTTGTGGTCTTATGATCGGTGCCACAATACTTGCAGGAATAGTCAAAATGTTTGGAAATGATAATAAAGATGATAGCAAATAATGTTTTGGCATCTAAATAGTTCGTAACAGCCAAAACAAAAACCGACCTTTTTAGGTCGGTTTTTTGTTTTGGCGTAAGGGTAAACAGAAGAGAACCTATTTTTGCCACAGGCAAAATGGTTCGTCGACGCAGCCGCAAAACCGCGATAGGTTTTGCGGTCTGCCAAAGTCTCGAGTAAGGTAAATGATTTTGGGTACCGCTCGGAGCGGTCAAAATCATACCGACGCAGAGTATCCATCCTCAAACAAAAAATAGCACCCATTACACAACAGAATTGGGTGCTCAAATTATTTTACTTCACTATTTTCTATTGCATAATCCAATAAAATGTTTATTAGTTCATTTCTTGAACGGTTGGTTTCATCCGCTAACCTATCAAGATTTACAACCGTTTCTTCTTTAATTCTAATTGAAAAGGTTTTATAACCATCTTCTCCCTTTAACGACTTTTTATTAATAATGAGTTTATCTTTCATTAAAAATCACCTCACCAATATTATGCCTTGACAAATGTTATAATAATATGTTATAATTTATAACATAAATCAATGGAGGTCAAATTATGAAAAGAGATTTATTTCACTATTTTGAATCAGATGTAAAAACAGTATATGCAGCTTACGTAAAAGCCGCAAAAGAAAAGTTTGGTAAAGATTGTAGCACTACACCATACCATACCGTGAGTTTTGGACTTAACTATTCGTTCAAGTACAATATGAATGGTGGAGCTTGTCATATACATTTCATTCCTTATAAAACAGGAACGGCGGTAGGCTTGCGTTATACAATCGTACAAATGTTTGGTGCTCGTTACGAAGCACATGATTCAGACATGGTTGGTTTTGTAGAAAAAGAGATAGGTGCAAAGTCAACAAATATAAGTATTGATATGGAAGAATTTATGAAAGACTCAAATCGTATATTTGACGACGGATTGAAGAACAGTAATGAAACCGCACCTATACAGGTTAATGAAGCTGTTTCCTCTGCCGATGAGCTTAAAAAGTTTAAAGAATTACTTGATAGTGGTATAATCACTCAAGAGGAATTTGATGCAAAAAAGAAACAATTGCTTGGCATCTAAATGGTTCGTAACAGCTAAGCAAAAAAGACACCCAATAGGGTGCCTTTTTTGTTTTGTGTGGGCGCCGCCGCAGAGTACCCACCCGAGAATTAAGTAATAAGTAATAGGTCATAGGTATTGCGGCATGGCCGCTTTTGTGTTAGAATAAAATTAAGGCGGTGATAAAATGAAAAAAGCCATAGCAATAGTATTATCTCTTATATTGTGTGTATTTCTTTCGGGATGTTCACCGTTTATTAGTGTTGTAGATATGATTTATGGTGACCGAGCACTTGAAAAGGCGGAGAGTATTCCGCGGGTTGCCTTTTCAAAAGGCGTTCTTTTTAAAGATAGCAAAGAGGCCTTTTTTCCTGTCGAAGATTTTAGCGAAGTTACTTCCCCTTACGCTAAATATCGTTCAAGTCTGTATCATAGCACCCTTTCTGCCGAGGAGCAAAACGTTTACCACGCCTTGGAATACGCTATGGAAAATTGCTATACCAACATATTGGTCGATTCCGATTTGTTAAAGGACACAAAAGCCTTGGAAAAGGTTCTTAAATATTTTGCGCTTGATTCGCCGCTATTAGAGCAGAATCTTCGCTATACTGTGGGCGAATGCACCGCATCTTACCCTGTGGAGATTTTGGGTATGTATACCAAGTATGCAAGTTTTGATGGCTATTACATAACCGTTGAAAATTTCGATAGCGAAATATGGAGCACAAAGCTTAAGGCTCTTAAGAAGGCTCAGGACACCGTTGCGGATTTATCTGCTGAGCTTTCTGATTTTGAAAAGGCAGAGAAGCTTTATTTAAAGTTAGCAAATGGGATTACCTATTATTCTTATGATGACGGGGATGAAGTCTATCCTTATTTATACGACGCAATAATAACAGGTAAAACTCATTGTGACGGTCACGCAAATGCACTTTCTCTGCTTTTGCGTCTTGCGGGAATTGAGGTTGTGGAAAAAATGTACACAACCCAAAAGAAAAATGAAGTTGGTCATACTTGGGTCGCGTTTTGTATTGATGGAAAGTGGTATAATGCCGATTCTACAAGCAGAGAGTTGATTCCCAAAAAGAAAACCTCAATGCATAGCGGTTTTTTCTTTGCCTTTAGTGACGAAATGCGTGTTTACAACGAGGATTATGACGAGGTTACCCCGGTATGCAGTCAGAGCAAATATATGAACCCTGACGCCACCATCTCCGACCTTAAATCCAATGCTTTTTCAAATTCTGTAATTTCTGCATTTTCAAAGCGCGACCCTGATTGGGCGTTTATAATCGTAAAGAAGGAAAACCAAGCATTATTAAAGAAACAACTTCAAAGATGTGCAGATAGGAGTAAATCCACCGTTTATTGGACAACTCAACCGTTAGCAAACGGTGCCACGGGCGTTTTGGTATGTGGTAAAAAGTTGTTTTAATAAAAATTTAAATATGTCAATATAAAGCCAAAAAGAACAGCACTTGAACCCAAAATGGAGACAAGTGCTGTTTTGTTATTTTAACTTAATGTCAGCTGTTGCAGCTCCGGCAGAATCATACCGACGAAGAGCACCCGTTTTTGAAGTAATAGGTAAGAAGTTTGGTGTCTGCTTCGCAGATGAATATATAATTGCAAACCAAATAATCTTGAACGGAAAGGGCAAGTATGCTATAATCATCATAAAGGCGGTGAAGCTATGACTAAAAAACTACGAATAACCTACGCGCTTCTTTTTGGCGTATTGCTTTTTACAGAAATTTTTATCGCCTTGTTTGTTCACGACGGTTTTGTTCGCCCATACGTAGGCGACGTGCTTGTAACCATACTGCTTTGCTGTTTCGCAAGAATATTTACTCCAAACAGCGTGCGGGCGTTGCCAATATACGTTTTTGTGTTTGCAACGCTTGTAGAGGTCGCGCAGTATTTTAATATTGTAAAGTTATTGGGGTTTGAAAACAATAAATTGCTTTCTACACTTATTGGGACGTCGTTTTCGAGGATAGATTTAATTTGCTATGCCGTCGGGTGTATTGCGTTTTATGGCATAGAAAAAATGATTAAAACCCTTGCGCAACGCCGACAAGACAACGTTTTATAATATTCGTGAGGTGACACAAATGAAACTGTTAGACAAAGTCTTGCTCGAAAAAAATATAGACGATATAGCAAAATACGATATCGACAACAAAAAGGTTTTCGGCTCGGCGTATGCCGTTTTTCAAAACGGTGAGGCAGTGCTTGAGAAGTGCTACGGCACGACGGGAGCAAACGATACGCGCGTTACGAGGGACACCATTTTTCGTTTGGCTTCGATGACCAAGCCGATTACATCGGTGGCGGCACTTATTTTGGTCGAGCGCGGACTTTTATCGCTTGACGACACGGTGGATAAATATTTGCCCCAATTTGCCAATATTCGCATTAAGGATGCGGCGGGCAAAGACCTGGGTGCGCCGAAAAATATGCCCACCATACGCAATTTATTGAGTCACACCTCGGGCATAGGCAGTAATTACGAAAAGCCGCCGATGAACGACAAAGACATGCAAAGCATTGATAGTTCCATACAATATATTATTAGAGTGGGGCTCGATTTCGAGCCGGGCACCAAACAGGCATATAGCGGTACAGGAGCCTTTGACGTGCTGACAAAGATAATAGAGATGGTCAGCGGCGTAGACTACCTCGCCTTTTTAAAGCGAGAAATTTTCGAGCCGCTAAATATGTGCGACACAACCTTTTTGCCGAATGATGAGCAGTGGGGACGCGTGACGGCAATGCACAACCGCGTCGACGGTGAAAACGTCGAGGACAAAATGCGTGAGGGCTGTATATTCCAAAATTATCCCGCGACACACTTCCTCGGTGGCGCAGGTCTTGTTTCAACCATTAAAGATTATTGCAAATTTGCTACACTGCTTTTAAATAATGGCGGCGATATATTGAAAAAAACGGTCTTCGACCAGTTGCACACACCGCAGGTACCAATTGAAATAATGAACGGAAACGCAAGATGGGGACTCGGCGTGCGTGTGATTACACGTCCCGAATATCCGACCCTGCCTGTTGGTTCGTACTGCTGGAGTGGTGCTTACGGCGCACACTTCTGGATAGACCCCGTTAATAATATTATTGCGGTATTTATGAAAAATTCAAGAATTGACGGAGGCTCGGGCAACGAGTCGGCGGTTAAATTTGAAGAAGCCGTTTATCAAGCCGTTAAATAACACTAAACGATATTAACGGTTGTGATATAGTTTTTGTGGAGGGGAACATATATGAAGGAGTTTTTGTATTATTTTTTCTCGGCGGGCGACGAGATAGAGTTTGTCAACTTTTCGATCGCACATTTTGTGCCGATTTTGGTAGCTTTGGCAATAATTTTGCTCATCTATTTTAAAAGGGATAAGATTGCGGTATCAAAGCACGAGAAAACCTACCGTTACATATTAGCTTTTTGGCTTATTATCAGCGAAATGTCGTACTATTGGCGACTTGTCGGCGTGCCCGAGTTAAATCCCAACCCCGTCGACCATCTGCCCATAACGGTTTGCGGCTGGGTCGTTGTTTTTTCGAGCTATATGCTTATCGGCAAATCACAAACGCTCTTTGATATATCGTATTTTTGGGCGTTTTCAGGCTCGATTTTCGCGCTCATTACACCAACCGTTATCTCCTATACAGGACCGACAAGATTTAGATTCTATCAGTTCTGGTTTGAGCATCTGCTTGGCTACATAGCAATATTCTATATGATATTTATCCATAAAATGCGCCCGACAATTAAGTCGGCAATAAAGGCGTACATTGCCCTTGTTGTGTTGGCGGTCGTGGCGTATGCCGCAAATACTATGATAGGACCGGGAGCAAACTATTTGTTTATGGCGCGCCCCGAGGACACCCCCTCGATACTCGATATATTACCGCCCAACTATGCGCTTCGTTTGGTTATTATGGCGGCGGCAGTAACGCTGTTGTTTGCGTTGTCGTATCTACCGTGGTATATTAAAGACCGCAAGGCAAAAAAGAGCAAATAAAAAGGACACCTGATTTCAATATGAAATCAGGTGCTATTCTTTTAAAAATATTACTTGAAAACTGTAATATTTTGGTTTTGCTGTTTACTTAATGTGTAAAGGGGGAAATGTTGGAAATGAACAAACAGGACGATGTAATAATAAACCTGCTGTTTGACC
Source organism: Oscillospiraceae bacterium (assembly GCA_015066295.1). Classification (GTDB taxonomy): domain Bacteria; phylum Bacillota; class Clostridia; order Oscillospirales; family Acutalibacteraceae; genus SIG565. The sequence goes on along the minus strand of SVOR01000007.1, from coordinate 41,277 downwards.
GCGACGAAACGGTTTTAGAGCAAATATCGGTTCGGTACAGAGGCCTTTACAAAAAAATCTTAAAGCAAATGTTAAGTAATGAGGAAGATATTTGCGAATGTGAAAACGATATTTTGTTGGCGGTATGGAATTCAATCCCCCCCAATAGACCCAACAATTTTTCGGCATATATTTGCAAGCTTGCACGAAATATTAGTATAAACCGATTTAAATACAATACAAGGGCAAAACGGGGTAAGGGATATACCCTTGTTATTGAGGAGCTGTATGAGTGCATTCCCGACCACGCATCAAAAAACAACTACAATAAAATTGCAGAACAAAAGGAAATAGGCGAGATCATATCGCATTTTGTCAGAAGCCTTGATGCCGAGACACGGGTGCTTTTTATAAGAAGGTATTTTTATCTTGAGTCGGTGTCAAGTCTTGCGAAAAGATATGAAATGTCGGAAAACAGAATCTCAGTAAAGCTTTTCAGAGCTCGAAATAAATTGTGTGATATTTTGAGGAAGGAGGGAATTGCTTTATGAAAGATAACTTAAGCGCGGAGAAATTATTTGAAGCTTTGAGTGAACTTGATGAGGATGTTTTGGCCGAGGCATTGTCGGTTAAAAACAAAACGGCATTAAAGGCGGCTAAAAATAAGGAGCCTGTAAAAATTATTTTTCTGCATCCCGTTTTTAAGGGAGTTGTGGCAGTTTGTGTAAGTTTAGCAATTATTGCTGCAACTATTTTTGCTGCAATGAAATTAAATTTATCGGACTTTGGTTTGGTAAGCAGTACACCCCAGCAAAACACAAGTACACCGAGTTCAAATTACAGTTCGGTTCCCCCTAACGAATCATCGGATGTAGACGGTAGCGAGCCCGACCACCATAGCCCGACGGGAAACATTAAAATCAGCAGTATAGATATGCTAAACTATTACTCTGCAAAAAAGGTAATTATGGAAAAATCGCTTCTGCCTGTTTCACAATCGTATAAATTCGATAAAAACATGGAAGCGATAATTCTCGATGATGGGAACACTTGCTATTATCCAATAAACAAAAATACGACATTTACTATAACAATGGTAACCTACTTCACCATAAACCTAAATAACGCAAACGGCTTTCTGGCTAAAAAACTTGGCGGCACGGGTTTGGTTGAGGTTGTGTATACTCAGAATAATTTAGAAGACATGATAACCTTTAAAAAGGGTGATAAATATTATTCGTGTCTTTGCAATAATAAGTCCTGGAATGCAGACAGTTCAAACAGTCTTAACAAGGCCGGTTTTGTAACGAGTATGTATATTGAAGATTTTTATATAGTTAAGACCAACGAACAGGAAGACTATCGTTTTACGGTGTATTTTGACAATTTAGAGGTAACCGGAATGGATTGCCAACGATTTAAAGATAAAAGTTTTACCCATGAATCCGTCCCCGACGATATTACCGTGGTTGGCGATTATTGTGTTGTAATGTTTGTAAAAAGAAGTTTCACCATTGACCAGTTAGAAGTGTACTTTAGCAAGGAAGAAAACCAAGAGGAAATAGTATAAGAGAATGTTGTTTAAATAAAAGCGAGAGGTGATTTTATGAAAAAGGCGATATGCTTATTGATGGTTTTTTGTATTGTGTGTGGCCTTATAGGCTGTAAGCAAAAGGTTGATTCTAAGGATAACACGCCAAAGAAAAATGAAGTTTTAACCGACTCAAAAATCGAGTCGGTTGTAGAAGATACGCCGCAATACAAGGATATTGTCTGCCGTAAATCATCGGAGATTAAATGGCAAACCATACGCTTTAAAGAAGATTTCTCGGGTGCGTCTATCGACGTTTCAATACCGTCAGATTGGACAATAAAGAAAAAGGATTTTGCCAGCTATAATATATTGCGTGCGAATAAAGAAATAGGCAGAATAACAACAAGTCATATACCTGCGAGCAAAGAAACGTTTGAGTATTCCACCAACAAAAATAAAGAAAAGCATATGGAACGTTTTAGACAAGTAAATCTTTACGAAAAGGACGGGAAAGATTATTTTCGTAGAATTTTCAGTTTTGAAAACACCGAGAATGATACGGGATACGATTTGTTTATAATGGTGGATTATGAACAGTTAGACGATACGGCGGCGGATAAATTATATAACAGTGCGGCGTCGGCATCGCCTTACGTAAATACCACATTTACACCGATATCAAAAACAAACGGCTCAAAAAGATTTTTAATTTTGGGCAACAGCTTTATAGGCACCTCGCAGGTTGGCAGCTTTTTAAATGATATGTTGATGTCCTCGGGCAGTGGTTATAGCGTAAAGGCGGTATCCATCGGATATGCAAACGTAACGACGTTTATAAACGATGTAAATATTTGCAATTCAATAGAGAACGGAGAATACTCATACGTATTTTTGTGCGGCTTTTACTCAATGCAGAGCGCGAATGCGGTTGCCGATATGGAAAGAATCTGCAAAAAGTCGAACACTCAACTTGTGCTTTTCCCCGCGCACAATGAGGGTGAGGCATCGGTAAAGGCCGCCAAGGATAAATTTTCGCATCTTACCTGTGTCGACTGGCAAGGAGAGATTAACTCGTTAATAGATTCGGGCATACACAGAAGTAACTTTTGCATTGATGATGCGCATCAGCACAGCACTACTTTAGCGGGATATGTAGGCGCACATATGATTTATAGGGGCTTGTTTGGTAAAACACCTCCAAAAATTACAGAGGCATCTCCTTTATCAATGACCTCGGTGCGCTCAACACTTGGAAGCTATGTAGATAAAAAGAGCTTGGAAAGAAACGGTGCTAATTTTAAGGGCAAGGTATATGATATAGAATAAAATTTTAAAATAAAACACCCGATACCATACGGTATCGGGTGTTATTTATGCAATATTGAATTAAACCAATTTAAGATAGGTTGATAAAATGCGTTCTACGCATGCCTCAAGGTCGGCACGTGTCAGCTCGCCCTTTTCGAGAGCCTCGCAAAGCGGTCGCTTGTCGCAAGAAGGCATTATCATATCGTTGCCCGCTTTAATTACGTTTACCTTGTTGCTTAAGGTGTCCCAGTCGGTAGAAACCATACCCTTAAAGCCCCACTCACCGCGGAGTATGCCTGTAATAAGGTCGTAATTTTCGGGGGTGTAGGTGCCGTTTAGCTTGTTATAGGTTGTCATAACAGACCATGGGTCGCTTTCCTTAACACAGATTTCAAAGCCCTTTAGGTAGATTTCACGAAGCGCACGCTCTGATACGCGCGAGTCGCTCTTTAAACGCTCTTTTTCCTTGTTGTTGCAGGCAAAGTGCTTAATGCAAGCCGAGATTTTAAGCGACTGCATACCGCCAACAATAGCGGCCGCCATTTTGCCCGAAATTAACGGGTCCTCGGAGAAATATTCAAAGTTTCTGCCGCACAAGGGGTCTTTATGTATATTAAGCGCAGGGGTTAGCCAAATGCCAAAGTTGCATTCCTTTGCTTCCATAGCGGCGGCGCGGCTAACGTTATAAACGAGGTCTATATCCCAGCTGCTTGCAAGGGCGGTTGCCGACGGCCAACAGGTGGTATAGCAACCCGTTTGCGGCCAAAGTCTAATGCCGGCAGGTCCGTCTGCGGTGGGTACGTTGGGAATATCAAGACGTTTATTACCCGCAAAGCAAGCGGTGTTGCAAAGTCCGAAGCCCTCTTTGCCTATCGTCAGGTCAAGTAACTCCTCGTCGGTAAGCTGTGCTATAAAGTCCTTAAGCGAAATAGTTTCGCCAACCTTGTCGAAATTAATCTGCTCGGCAGGGGCGGTGCCACCTAAGGATTCGCGCTTGCCGTAGTCCATAACGTAATCGCTTTGCGGTAATGCCTCGAAGCTTCCGTCGGCAAGAAGTCTTTTTTCGAGCTTTGACGGAACACAGCGCGGCACCGTTTTGAATACAATGCGGTTATCGTTTAGGGTATAGGTATAAACGCTTTCGGTATCTCTAACGTTTACACCGAGTAAAATTTCATAATCGCCTTTTTCGAGCAAATATGCCGATTTTTCTATTTTGCCAAGGTCGTCATAGCTGGCAATATCCTTTATATCAAAGCAAAGGCTTAATTCTTGTGAGTCACCCTTTGCCAAGAGGTCGGTTTTGGCGAAGGCAACGAGCTGTTTGCTCGGTTTACCGAGTACGCCCTGAGGTGCCGAGCAATAAAGCTGTAAAACCTGTTTGCCTGCACAGTCGCCCGTATTTTTAACGGTTGCGGTTACGGTTATTTTATCGCCGTCCTGTGTGGCGGCAACGTTGCCCGTCTCAAAGGAAGTGTACGAAAGACCGTAGCCGAAGGGGTAAATAACCTGCTCTTTTTTATTGGGTAGAGTTTCAAAATAGCGGTAACCGACAAAGATATCCTCGGTATAAGCGAGTGAAAGGTCGTCGGCATTAAACTGGGCGGCACCGGGGTATGCGTCATAAGAAACGGTAAAGGTGTCGGTAAGCCTACCGCTTGGGTTTTTATCGCCTACAAGCAGGTCTGCGAGCGCCTTGCCACCCTCACTGCCGGGCATCCAGCCGCAAAGAATTGCCGAAATGTTCGGGTTGTTTGCGAGAAGCGATAAATCGAGCACAGCACCAACGTTTAGGATAACCACCGTCTTTTTAAAGGCGGCAGATACACGCTCTACGAGGGAGACTTCGGTGTCGCTCAGGTAGTAGTCGCCCTTTTCTGCCTTGCGGTCGCCACCCTCGCCCGAAACACGACTGATAACGATAACGGCGGTATCAGAGTTTGCGGCGGCGGTGTTAATGTCTTGGTCGGCAATTTCGAGTTCTTGCAAATATAAATTCGGGTCCTTTTGATTTTTTTCGCGAGCGGGCATATAAACGGCATTGTAAATATCGCTTATCGGCTCATAAACCGATAATTTACCGTTTTGTTCCTTATCCTTCACGCCATCATAAAAATTTTGATGGTAGCAAGTGTATATTTCACCGCTACCTCTGCCACAAATAAGAAAATCGTATGCGCCCATACCAAAGAGGGCAATTTTCTCGTTTTTAAGGGGTAGCGCACCATTTTCGTTTTTAAGCAAAACGGCGCACTCAGCGGCGGCTTCTCGCGAGAAAAGACGTTGCTCTTTGCTGTCGCAAATTCGCGTGCCTTCCTTGCCTAAGGGTATAGGTGGCATAAATTTAAAGCGTGCAAATTTTTCCATAAGGGGACCTCCAAAAAATAATACTACTTGTATAATAAGCCAAAATATGCTAAAATACAAGACAAATTTGATATATAATATAAAAAGTGTTATAATATAAAAAAGGGGGAGAGCCTATGAGTTTAAAGATTTTAAAAATTGACCCATATTTAAAGCCCTACGAGGATGACCTTGTTCTTAGAATGAATAATTATACCGCAAAGCGAAAGGAACTGCTTGGCGAAGGCGATATTTTAGATTTTGCCGACGGTTATAAGTATTTCGGCGTACATCCGACTGTAGACGGCTGGGTATATCGCGAGTGGGCACCTGCCGCCGAAAAGATGTTTTTTACGGGCGACTTTAACAATTGGGATATTTATGCAAATGAGATGACGAGACTCGAAAACGGCGTTTTTGAGATAAGACTCGAGGGCAAGGACGCCTTAAAGGTAGGCCAAAAAATACAGGCAATAGTAATACATGGTGGCGAGACCCTTCGCCGCATACCGACCTATGCCACACGAGTTGTACAGGACCCCGTCACGTATATTTGGTGTGCCGAGGTTGACGACGTTTTATATGATAATTTTGAGTGGACCGACCAAAAGCACCGAGTATGTGCAACTCCTTATATATACGAGTGTCATATAGGTATGTCGGGTGAGGATTACGCCGTCAGCAGCTACAAGTCCTTTACACAAAACGTGTTGCCGCGCATTAAAAAGCTCGGCTATAACACAATTCAGATAATGGCGATAATGGAGCATCCTTATTACGGCTCGTTCGGTTATCAGGTGTCTAATTTCTTTGCCGCATCGTCACGCTACGGCAGCGGCAAGGATTTAAAGGAGCTTATAAATACGGCGCACAAAATGGGCATTACGGTGCTTTTAGACGTCGTTCACTCACACGCCGTTAAAAACACCCTTGAGGGACTTAATATGTTTGACGGCACCGAGTATCAGTTCTTCCACGAGGGTGGCAAGGGTAATCACTCGGCGTGGGATACAAAGCTATTCAACTACGGCAAAAACGAGGTTTTACATTTCCTTTTATCTAATCTTAAATTCTGGATGGAGGTTTACCACTTCGACGGCTTCCGTTTTGACGGTGTTACCTCTATGCTATATCACGACCATGGATTAGGCTCGGCATTTTGCAATTACGATATGTATTTTTCGCTTAATACCGATACCGAGGCGGTCACCTACTTACAGCTTGCAAACGAGCTTGTACACACATATAACCCGAAGGCGCTAACCGTTGCCGAGGATATGTCGGGTATGCCGGGTATGTGCCTAAAAATCGAGGATGGCGGTATTGGGTTTGATTACCGACTTTCGATGGGTGTGCCTGATTTATGGATAAAGATGATAAAGGAATGTCCCGACGAGTATTGGGATATGGATAAGCTTTGGTGGGAGCTTAATTCCCGCCGACCCAAAGAAAAGAATATCGGTTACAGCGAGTCACACGACCAGGCACTCGTTGGCGATAAAACCATTATGTTCAGACTCTGTGATAAAGAGATGTATTACGGCATGAACAAGGGTGATAATGCCATAATCGACCGAGGCGTTGCACTTCATAAAATGATTAGACTCATTACCGCGTCATTAGCGGGTGAGGGATATCTTAACTTTATGGGTAACGAGTTCGGTCACCCCGAATGGATAGACTTTCCACGCGAGGGCAACGGCTGGAGCTATCACTATTGCCGACGTCAATGGAGTCTTGCCGATAATGACGAGCTTCGTTACGGACAACTTTTAGAGTTCGATAAAGCAATGATTAAGCTTTTAAAGAGCGAGCGTGTATTATCCAAAAAAGCACGACTCGAATTTATCCACAACGACGATAAAATTATAATTTATTCGGTGGGCGCTCTTACGTTTGCCTTTAATTTCCACCCTACACGCTCGTATGACGGGTATTTTGTGCCGACCGCAAGTGCGGGTGAATATAAGGCGATATTGACGAGTGACAAGTCGCGTTTTGGCGGCTTTAGCAGGGTCGATACCGAGTACGTTTATGAGTCACAAGACGGCGGATTTAAGTGCTATCTGCCATCCCGTACCGTTACGGTATTTAAAAAGATATAATAAAAAAGCCTTTTGGATTTCCAAAAGGCTTTTTTTATTAGAATATAGCGGTTATTGCCGAGTGAGGCTCGATATCAAGCTGTGTGCAAACGTCGTTGTGCCTTATAATTAGCGGCAACAAATTGTCACAGGTGTTGTATACAACCAGCACAATTTTACCGTCGGGATTTTTAAAGGCGCAGACCTGTAAATTATCGGTGTATTTAGTGGTCGCAATTCTTACGGCGCCGCGCTCAACGAATTTTGAGAAGTGGCCAATAAAGTAGTAAATGGGGGTGTAGACAAGCTCTTTTTTCTCATTATCAAACAAGACGGGCGCGTGGCAACCCTTCGATTTATCCTCAAAAATTAAGCCTGCCGAGGCAACCGTTTTTTCGCTGCGGTTATGGAAGGGACCGCCCTGCTCGCTTAAAAGCAGGTTCCAGTCACAATAAGCGCCTGTGCCATTGCCAAAGTCACCGCAAAGCTCCTTAGCATAACGCTCGGCAAGGGATAGGGGCTTTTCGGAAATTAAACCGCAGTTTTCGGTGCTGACAATTACCTTGCCAAAACGCTCGTACACAAGGCGGATGCCATCGAAATGGTCGCCCGAGTACCAGTGGTGACCAACCGCCCAAACGCGATTTTTAACCTTTTCAGACACAAAAACCTTTTTAGCACGGTCATAAACACGCTCTTTATTGTGGTCCCAAATAATGATTTTAATATCGGACAAGCCCTCACTGTCGAGTGTATCGGCCAAATAGTTTTCAATAAACTCACGCTCATCATCGGCAGAGTAGTAGCAGCTCTCCCACGGTTGAGCCGCCTTTGGCTCGTTTTGTACTGTAATGGCAGAAATTGTAATGCCCTCGGCTGCCATAGCCTTTATGTATTTGGCATAGTAAAGCGCCCAAACCGCTTTATATTCATCCTTTAAAGAACCGCCACGAACAGCATTTTCGTTATCCTTCATATATGCAGGTGGACTCCAGGGGGATGCAAACAAAACAAGCTCATCGTCACAGTATTTTAGCGCGTCCTTAATAAAGGGGATGATGTATTTTTTATCTCTTTCAATATTAAATGTTTTAAGCTCGCGGTCACCGTCTTCAACGCAGGTGTAAATGTCGAGCGAAAAGTCGCAGGAGTTTATATGCGTGCGACCAAAGTTATAACCGATACCCTTTTCCTTAGAAAAATACTTCTCTAAAAAGTCCTTTTTCTGTTTATCGGTGAGTAACGAGTAGTTGTATGCGGCAGACTCGGTAAAGGCACCGCCAAAGCCTAAAACGGACTGATACTCAAATTCGTCAAATACGTTGACAACACTCATTTCGGTGCCGCTTGAAGCATTGCCGTCTTTTATAATTTCTTCTTTAAAATAAATGTTTTTTTGCTGAATAGTTTTTATGATTTTCATATAACCACCTCTTGTAAAAAAGTATAACATAAAACCCCAAAAAAGCAATAAAAAAAGCAGGCTTTTGCCTGCTTTTTTAATGAAACATTGTTTGTATGCCGTCAACAAAATCTCCAACAGCCTTCATGGCTTTAGTTGAACCCTTTGAAAGGTTTTTATTGTTGTTCATTGCCATTTTGCCAACGCTGAGCAGCGCTACGCCGGCAACCATACCGGCAAGTGCACCTTTTGCGAAGCTTGAAACAGTATCCTTGCTCATAATTCATCCTCCTTGTGCTTATTATTGCCAAGAAGGATTAAATTTATTTAATTAAAATATTCGTTATACCAAGTGAGGAAGGTGAAAACCGTCCAGATTTTACGGCTGACGTCCTCTTTGCCCGATTTATGACGGTCAAGAAGTGCAACCAATCTTTCGGTATCAAAATATTTTTTAGCGTTGTCACTTGTGAAGGCATCTTTAACGATATTATAATATTTTTCCTCTTTAAGCCATACGCGAATCGGTACGGGGAAGCCGAGCTTGTCCTTTTCGGCAGTTAATTTGGGCAGAGTTTTTTCGGCTGCCTTGCGTAAAGCAAGCTTTGTGGTTTTAGTATTTACGCGGCAGTTGACGGGAATTTTCTCGGCCAATTCCATAACCTTTTTGTCAAGGAAGGGTACGCGTAATTCGAGCGAATTTGCCATACTTGTTTTGTCGGCTTTAAGAAGTATGTCGCCCATAAGCCACATATTGATATCGAGGTATTGCATTTTGGTAACGGTGTCCTTGTCCTTTACCTCGTCATAGAACTTTTGGCATAAAATTTTGGGTTCTACGGCATCCTTGCCAACGAGTAAAATTTTGTTGCGCTCTTTTGTGCTAAATATGTTAGCGTTACCGATGAAGCGCTCCTCAATAGTTTTGCCGCGGCGGATAAGATAATTTATGCCGTGCTTTTTAGGTAAATGTAAAAACTCACAGGTCTTGCTTACTGCGCGACGAATAAAGAAGGGAAGCTTATCATAAGCGGTGAGCGTTATAGGCTCTTGATAAATGCGGTAGCCGCCAAAAAGCTCATCTGCGCCTTCGCCCGACATAACTACTTTGACGTGCTCACGCGCCAATTTTGATACAAAGTAAAGCGCAATAGCGGCGGGGTCGGCAAGCGGCTCGTCCATGTGGTATTGAATTTCGGCAAAGGTGCCCCAATATTCCTCGGGGGTAATAACCTTGCTTATATTTTCAACACCGATGGTGTCGGCAAAGCGCTTTGCAAACTCAATTTCATTATAGCGGTTGCCGTCGGGACTCTCGAAACCAACGGTAAAGGTCTTGTCAACCTTGGCAGCCTCTGAAATATAGCTTGAGTCGATACCGCTTGAAAGGAAGGAGCCAACGGGAACGTCGGCGATTTTATGCACCGAAACACTCTCGCGAATAGCGGCATCAATTTTATCGGAATAGTAGTCAAGCGAGCCGTCCTCGGCATTAAAGTTCGGACGGAAATAGCGCGTTTTTTCAAAAGCGCCATCCTTAAAGGTGAAATAGTGTGCGGGCGGCAGCTTGAATACGTTTTTAAAGAAGGTTTCCTCGGTGGGCGAATATTGGAAGGAGAGATAGTGTGCGAGAGCATCCTCGTTTAATTCCTTTTTAAAATCGGGATGCACAAGGAAGGACTTAATTTCACTACCAAACATGGTGGTGTCGCCCATAGTTGTGTAGTAAAGCGGCTTGATACCGAACATATCACGCGCGCCAAAAATACTGCCGTCGCGGCGGTTATAGATAATAAAGGCAAACATACCGCGAAGCATCGGCACTAAATCTGCGCCATACTCCTCAAAGCCGTGAAGCAAAACCTCACTGTCAGAGTGGTTGGTTTTAAAGGTGTGACCGGCAGCGATAAGCTTTTCGCGAATTTCCATGTGGTTATAAATTTCGCCGTTAAAGGTTAGCACAAGCGAGTCATCCTCGTTAAACATTGGTTGGTCACCGTCGTGTATATCAACAATGCTTAAACGTCTAAAGCCCATACACATATTTTGGTCGATAAACTTACCGTGTGAATCGGGACCGCGATGAACGATTTTGTTCATCATTTCGGTAAGAACGGTACCGTCATCCTTTATGTGATTTGTAAAGCCTACAAATCCGCACATATTAGCAACTCCTTATCTACTAAAAAGATTATTTATATGTTTATTTTTTATAAGCAACAAGACTGTAAAGCCTGTTAATGCGCCACAGGCCGCACCTATAAGGGTGAGCCACGGTACAAGAGAAAAAACCGAGAAGGTTTTAAAAAGTGCGGCCGCCATAATTAGCTGACCCATGTTGTGTACTGCGCCGCCAAGTATACCTGCGCCAAACGGGGAAACGTTTTTAGCCTTGCTTAAGAGTGCCATTGCCGACGTTGACAAAAGCGCGCCCGTAATAGAGAAGGCGAAGGACATAGGTGTGCCAAAAAGAAGGGAAGCGATGCACACGCGTATAGTATTTACGGCATAAGCGCCTTTAATATCGCCTGAATTAAGCAGCAGCAAAACCACCGAGTTGGCAAGACCTAATTTAAGTCCCGGCGCTATGGCGGATAGCGGAATAAAGCTTTCGAAATATGAGAAAGCAAGTCCCACCGTTACAAGTATTGCCCATAGAGCGAGTCTTTTTGTTTTCATTCGCTCACCTCAACAAGTACCTGGTTTGGCAGACAAATTATCTGCTCGCCATCCTTTTGTATAGAGGGCGTATTTACGCAAATTTGATTTTTACAGTCGGCGCTTTTCATATACACCTTGCCGCCGCGAATTACAATGGTGTTGTGCTCGAGGGTAATTTCTCGGTCGCTATAAAGCGAAACGCTGTATAGAACCTCATTTTTCTCGCTAATAATAACCTTGGCAGGTGTGCGCCTAAAGGCAAAAACGCCTACAAAAGAAAGCGCGCAAAACAATATAACGCAAATGATGATTATTATATCATTTCTTTTAATCATAAAATCCACCAAATACAATATACCACAATTTTAATTTCTTTACAAGGCAATAAAATAATGTTATACTTTATTTATGAGAAAATTTTTAATTTTAGGTACCGTTTGCTCCTTAGTTTTACTGAGTGGCTGCGGACAAACCACAAATTCTGCCACCGGCTTTATGATGGACACGGTGGTTAATATAGAGGCCGAGTGTCAAAAGGGTGTGCTTGACGATACCCTTAATTTTTGTCGCACCTATGAAAAGATGCTCTCGCGTACCGACAGCGACTCCGAGATTTATCTTTTAAATAAAAACGGAAAAGCAGAGGTTAGCGATGAAACGGCGTATCTTATTAGTCGCTCACTCTATTTTTCGGGCTTAACCGACGGCAAATTTGATGTTTCGATTTGTCCCGTTTCATCCCTTTGGGATTTTACGGGAGATGCGCTTCCCGATGATGAGGCTATAAAAAAAGCGCTTAAAAAGGTCGGCTATCAAAAAATAAAGGTTGATGGAAACGAGGTAGACCTCGGCGGTGCCGAGATAGATTTGGGCGCCATTGCCAAGGGCTATATTTCGGGCAAGGCACGAGATTATTTAAAGGATAGAAACGTTAAAAATGCCGTTATAAACTTTGGCGGTAACGTCGTTGTTATGGGCGAGCGCTATTATAACGTTGGCATTAAAAACCCCTTTGGCGCGGGCACAAGCGCTACTTTAAAACTTAAAAATACTGCGGTGGTTACAAGCGGCACCTACGAAAGATACGTGGAGGTTGACGGCAAGAAATATCACCATATATTAGATACAAAAACGGGATATCCTGTGGACAGTGATATTGTTTCGGCAACCGTTATATGTGCCGACCCGACCGATGCCGATGCGCTTTCAACCTGTTGTCTTGTTTTGGGTCTTAATGAGGCGACCGAGCTTATAAACAATATGGAGGGCGTCGAGGCAGTATTTATAACACGTGACGGCGAATTGCATTTTTCAAGCGGTATTTATGCCGAGGACGGATATTATCGACTATAACTTCTTTATTTTTTCACAATTTTAGTGTATAATGATAACAGTTTATTTAAAGAGGTATAAAAATGGGTCTATTTTCAAAATTATTTGGTAATTACAGCGAAAAAGAATTAAAAAGAATTTATCCTATACAGCAAAGGGTTTTATCATACGACGAGTATTGCGCATCACTAAGTGACGAGCAGCTTCGCGCTAAAACCGACGAGTTTAAAAAGCGACTCGGCGAGGGTGAAACACTTGACGATATTTTGCCCGAGGCATTTGCCGTTTGCCGTGAGGCGAGTGGGCGAGTACTTGGTATGCGTCACTTCCCCGTACAGATTTTGGGCGGTATCGTTTTGCACCAAGGTCGTATTAGTGAGATGAAAACGGGTGAAGGTAAAACACTCGTTGCCACGCTTCCTGCATATCTTAATGCGCTTACAGGCAAGGGTGTGCATATCGTTACGGTCAACGATTATCTTGCCAAGCGTGACTCTGAGTGGATGGGCAAGCTTTACAGATTTTTAGGTCTTAGCGTTGGCCTTATTATTCACGGTATGGAGCATGAGGAGAAAAAAGCGGCATACGAAGCCGATATAACCTACTGCACCAATAACGAGCTCGGCTTTGATTATCTGCGTGATAATATGGCGGTTTACAAGGAAATGTGCGTGCAAAGAGGCCACAACTTTGTTATCGTCGACGAGGTTGACTCTATTTTAATCGACGAGGCAAGAACACCTCTTATTATTTCGGGTAAGGGCGATAAGTCGACCGATTTATATATAAAGGCAAATGCCTTTGCTAAAACCTTAAAAATGAATAAGGTTGTTGAGGCCAACACCAAAATAAGTGATGAGGAGCAGAATTTTGACGGCGACTACGTTGTAGACGAAAAGGCAAAAAGCTGTACCCTCACCGCCTCGGGCGTTAAAAAGGCCGAGCAGTATTTCGGCATTGAAAATCTTAACGATACCGAGAATATGACCATCTCTCACCACGTTAATCAGGCGATACGTGCCTACGGTATTATGAAGCGCGACGTCGATTACGTTGTTAAGGATGGCGAGGTAATTATCGTTGACGAGTTTACGGGTCGTCTTATGTATGGACGCCGTTACAACGAGGGTCTGCATCAGGCGATTGAGGCCAAAGAGGGCGTAAAGGTTGCCAACGAATCAAAGACGCTTGCAACAATTACCTTCCAAAACTTCTTTAGACTGTATAATAAGCTTTCGGGTATGACGGGTACCGCCATGACCGAGGAGATGGAATTCCGCGAGATTTATAAGCTCGACGTTATCGAAATTCCTACCAATAAGCCGCTGTTAAGACACGACCTTGGCGACGTTGTCTATAAAACCGAGAAGGCAAAATTTGGTGCGGTTATCGGTTCGATTCTTGAGGCACACCAAAAGGGTCAGCCTGTGCTTGTAGGTACCGTTACAATTGAAAAATCCGAGCTTTTAAGTGCAATGCTTAAGCGCAGAGGAATTGCACACAACGTGTTAAATGCTAAGCATCACGAAAAGGAAGCCGAGATAATCGCTCAGGCAGGTAAACTCGGTGCCGTTACTATTGCTACCAATATGGCGGGTCGTGGTACCGATATTATGCTTGGCGGTAACGCAGAATATCTTGCCAAGGCAGAGCTTCGCAAAATGGGACTCACCGAGGAAATGATATTAGAGGCTACCGGCTTCGGTGATACCGACAATGCCGATATCATAAAGGCGCGTGAGGACTTCAAGAGACTCAACGCACAGTTTAAGGAGCAGATTGCGCCCGAAGCCGAAAAGGTTAGAGCTGCGGGCGGTCTTAAAATTATTGGTACCGAGCGTCATGAATCTCGCCGTATCGATAATCAGCTTCGTGGTCGTGCGGGTCGTCAGGGCGACCCCGGTTGCACACAATTCTTTATAAGTCTTGAGGATGACCTAATGCGAATCTTCGGCGGTGAGAGAATTTACAACACCATGGAAGCCTTAAATATGGACGAAAATCTACCGCTTGAATTTAAGATGCTGACAAACGCCATTGAAAATGCACAGCAAAGGGTAGAAAGCAGAAACTTTGCCTCGCGTAAAAACGTGCTTGAGTACGATGACGTTATGAACAAACAGCGTGAGTTAATTTACGCGCAACGTAACAAGGTGCTCGACGGCGAGGACGTTAAGGAAAACATCCTTTCGATGATTGACAGCACCATCGACAATGCTATTCAAAACTTCCTTTCGGATGAGTCGATTCACGATAACTGGAATCTTGACGGCTTAAAGAGATACACAAACGGCTGGCTCACCACCGATGATGATTTTAATTTCGACACCGAAACACTTGCCAATACATCAATTGTTGACGTTGCCGATATGTTAAAGAATCGCGCAAGAGAAATTTATACCGCCAAGGAACAAAGGTATGGCGAAGCGGTTGTGCGTGATATGGAGAGATACGTATTACTTCGTGCCGTTGATACCAACTGGATGGAGCATATCGATGCTATGGACGAGATGCGTCGAGGTATAGGACTTCGCGCCTACGGTCAGCACGACCCGATAGTTGCTTATCGAAACGAAGGCTACGATATGTTTGCCGCTATGACTGAAAGCATACGCGAGCAGACCGCCAAGTACGTACTTTCTATGGCTATTCGTGAGGAACAGCCCATCAAGCGTGAAAAGGTTGCCGAGGAGGTCGGCACAGGTGACACCAAGGGTAACACCGTTCGCGGCAAGGGTGTTGTAAGCAAAAACGCTCCGTGTCCGTGCGGCTCGGGTAAAAAGTACAAACGCTGCTGCGGTAAAGATGAAGACTAACAAAAAAGCACTAAGTCGGTTGACTTAGTGCTTTTAATTTTTTTGTTATCTCTTTGTAAAAACAAAGGTAGCATTTTCTTCGGTCAAGGTTTGGTTTCTTTCGATTGTTTCTCTTGACATAACAGACTTTTTGCCGTTTGCGTTTACAATTTCTTTGCCTTGGTATTGACAATAAACGTTGCCGTCAAGTGTCGGCACACAGTCGTCGTTAGTTGCGTTTATTTCAATAAGACGGAAATCGCAACGGTCGAAGATGTTATTTTTCATAACGAAGTTTTTAGAATTATTGGTGTGACCCCAGCTTTTAAGGTGACAAGGAGTGCTTTGGTCGGGACGCTGGTCACCCCAACCGTAACCTGCCATACGGCAGATGTTGTTTTCAAATAAAACGTTTTCAAAGCCAAACTCGGTAGGCTCAACCCTTGCGTGACGGGTAGGACCGTTTATTTGGAATTCGGTTAAGAAATACTCGTAAGAATAGGTGCAGTTTTCAATAAGGTTGTTTCTCATAACTGTATTTGTAACCTTAACGGGTAAATCCTTATTCCAGTTAACACCCGAATACTGCTGTGTAACACCTGCATCGTAAACCTGATTTATGTAGTTGTTCTCAAACACTAAATTGTCACAGCCGCCCCAAATTTCAAAAGCATTACCGAAACGGGTTGTGCGGAACTGAATACCGCCGCCTATCCACTCAAACTCGCAGTTACGAATGGTGAAGTTTTTAAGACCCTTGTTAGCAGGCTTTTCGGGGTCAGTGTAGTCAATAGAGCCGGTACCAATACCATGTGCCGCGCCATATTTAAGCACAAGTCCATCAATAGTAACGTCGTTGGCATTACCGCGAATCATGGTTTTGTTTACGCAAAGCTCTATATCGTCCCATCTTTCGCTCGGGTTGCCGAATTCAGAGTAGAGATAAAGAATATGTGTGTCTTTATCCAAAATGTAGTCAAGGTCCATTTCAAGCTCGGGGTCGATTTCCATAAGGTGTTTAATACCCCATTCTTCACCATGGTTAAATACAATGTTACCTATATCAATGCTGTGTGGCATTTGAAGTGAGTAAACGTTTTCCTGTTCCTCTTTTTTCCATTCAAGTTCGGCGGCGTTTTCATCGGCGCCCCAAAGCTCAGGCTTGTCACCTTCACCAAAGGATGAATATGTAACACCACGGGCCATTTCAAAACGGCCACGGAAGATATCACCGCATCTAAACAAAACGGCATCACCGGGTTGTAGCTTTGTGCGGTTATCATTTACGGCATTAGGGGTCTGCCAAGCCGTTTCGGGAGTTTTACCGTCGTTTTGGTCGCAGCCTTCGGCGCTAACGTAGTAGGTAGTACCCTTAATATCTAAAACGGGTTTAGCATCTCTAATAAGGGTTCTAAGTTCGCGTGATTTCTTTTCAATGTTTGCTAAAGTCATTGTTTGTCACCTCAAAAATATCTTGTTATTGATTTACCACTCTTAAACCAGGCATCCTGTGGAGTAACGGTTACCGAGTAAATTTTTGAATAATCGTAATCTATGGTTGCCGAAAGATTGCGCGGCATATCGTCAAGGGACGGATAATAGCAGAAAAGCGAAGAAAAATAGAATACGTCGGTTTTACCGTTATAGTCGGCAATCTTTATTTCATAGCGGTAGGGCATATCATCGTGATTAGCCTGCGAGAAAGCAATAAAGGTGCCGTTTGTGGCGGGGGAAACCTGCAACCCAAAATTCTCGGGGAATTCGGGTGGGGCAAAGGCAAAGCGTCTGCCTTCGGTGAAGTCGCGAAGCTGAACCTTGTTGCCGCAGGGTCTTTTAAAGAGCCAAGGCTTTTTAATAATGCGGTTGTGGTAGTAGTCAAGGCGGGTTATACGCATATTACCCGTTTTATCAAGCTCAATAAGTAGGCCTTGCGACGCCTGATAGGTCATAGCGTGGGTAACGTTTTGCAGATGACCGCCGCAGCTTTCGGTGATACAGCTTACCGACGAGCACTCAATTGAGGTGTAGTCACGTTGCATAACGCTGCGCTCGTTTTGAAGCGGCGAGTGGGTGTGACCCGTAAGAAGCACCGCCTGCGGATAGTTTTTAAGCAGCTCGTGAATTTCGGGATTATTGCCCCAAAGGTTGGAAGCGTAGTTCATATTCGGTGTTTTGCAGTGGTGCAAAATGAATATGTAGCGGTCGGGGTCCACGGCAACAATTTCATCGAGGTTTTTCTTTAAAAACTCCACCATTTCGGTTCTGTCGTTTTCCATATCGACACATAAGAAGTGATAATCTTTATAGACGCAGTGGCGCATACCTTTGTGAAGCGCCTCTAAATCGGTATCGGTGCGATACATGCGCTCGAAATTTTTATTGTCGCCAACCTCGTCGCGCGAAGCAAACTCGGTAATAAAGCGCTCGGTATTGTTGCGGTTGATACTATCGTGGTTACCAAGGCAGTAGATAATCTCGGCATCCTCGGCAATTTCTTCTTGGAAGCAACGTCGCAAAATACCAAATTCCATACTTGACTGATAAGCCTTGGCTTCGTCATAGTCGGTCGGCCAACCGTGCCCCATAATAACGTTGGCCTTGGAGTTCAAGCAGTCGGTAAAGTCACCAACAAAAAGAAAGGCGTCAATTTTGTTGGGTGCTACTTCGTTTGCGTATTTAAGCGCATTTCTAATGGTTTTTTCACTGCCTTCAAGTCCCCAACAACCATTTGCGTGGATATCGCTCATAACACTGAGCGTCAGCACGGTTTCGTCGGGGTTAAAGTTTAAATTAAGACCCATATTATCACCTCATATTTTAAAAATAGTATGTTACGGTTTTGCCGGAGTTGTACCACACGTCCTGCGGTGTAACCGAAAGGGTGTAAATTTTTGAATAATCATAGTCTATATTCGCCCAAACGCCCTGTGGCATATCGTCAAGTGACGGATAATAACAAAACAGTGATGACAAATAAAAGAATTCGTCATTTCCGTTATGGTCGGTAATTTTTACTTCGTAGCGGTAGGGCATATCGTCGTGGCGAGCCTGCGAAAAGGCGATGAAGGTGCCGCTTTCGGTGGGGGAAACCTGAAGCCCGAAATTTTCATCGAACTGTGGCGGCGCAAACATGGTGCGGCGCTCGTCGGTATAGTCGAGCAGGTGCGAGTTGTCGCTTTTCGGGTGACTAAGCACCCAAGGTTCTTTAATGGTAACGTGTTTTGCGTAGTCAAGTCGCGTTATTCGCATATTGCCCGATTTATCAAGCTCTACAAGTAGCCCTTGCGAGCAGGTGTAACCCATTGAGTGAGTCACATTTTCGGGTTGCTTTACGCAGTCCACCTTTATGTAGCTTACACACGAAGCCTCAACGCTTGTGTACTCGCGTTGCATAATGCCGCGCTCGTTATGTAGAGGGCAATGCTTATGCCCCGCAAAGAGTATCGCCTGCGGATAATTTTTTAATAAGTCGTGCAATTCGTAATTTGTGCCCCACATATTTGAAGCATAGTTCATATCGGGGGTTTTGCAGTGGTGCAGAATAAATACGTACTTGTCGGGCTCGGCGGCAACGATTTCGTCAAGATTTTTCTTTAAAAAGGAAATGGTCATATCACTGTCCGAATTCATATCGACACACAAAAAGTGATAGCCCCCCAATACGCAGTGGCGCATACCTTTATGTAGCGACTCTAAATCGGTGTCGGTGCGATACATACGCTCGAAATTTTTGTTGTCGCCCACCTCGTCGCGCGAGGCAAACTCGGTAATAAAACGCTCGGTGTTATTACAATTACTGCTATCGTGGTTGCCAAGGCAGTATATAATTTCGGCATCCTTGTCAATTGCTTCCGAAAAACAACGGCGCAAAATTTCAAATTCAATTCTATTTTGTTCGGCCTTTTTGCGCTCAAACTCTTCGGGCGAAAGCTCCGCACCGCCAACGTTAGCCTTCGAGTTCATCGCATCGGTAAAATCGCCCGTAAACAAAAAGGCGTCAATTTTATTTGACGCCACCTTGTTTGCAAAATGAAGCGCATTTTTAAATTTTTGTTCACTTTGAACGATGCCCCAACTACCGTTTATGTGGATATCACTCATAACGCTTAGCGTCAACACAATTTCGTCGGGGTTGAATTTAACCGTTTGCTCCATAATCTTGCCCTTATTTACAATAATTTTCAATATAGCCGTCAATAGCGGCGGCGATTATTTTTTCGGCATCTTCTCTGCCGCTAACCTCGTTGACGGCAGTTTCCTTGCCTTCCAGCTCCTTATAAACCTTAAAGAAATGCTTCATTTCCTCAAAAATGTGGTTGGGGATTTCGGCAATATCTTTATAGCCATTATAGGTTGGGTCGTTATAGGGAATAGCAATTATTTTTTCGTCAGAACGACCGTTGTCCATCATCGAAATAACACCAACGGGGTAGCAACGCACACTCGTCATAGGCTTTAACTGTTCAGAGCAAAGCACCAATACGTCAAGCGGGTCTAAGTCGTCGGCATAGGTTCTCGGAATAAAGCCATAGTTAGCGGGATAATGGGTTGAGGTATGCAAAATTCTGTCAAGAATTAAAATGCCCGTTTCCTTATCAAGCTCATATTTACATTTACTGCCCTTTTCAATTTCGATTACGGCAATAAAGTCCTTTGGCGTAATTCTTTTTGGGTTGATGTTATGCCAGATGTTCATCTGCGATACTCCTTATTTTGTGCCAAAAATACGGTCGCCTGCATCACCGAGTCCCGGTAAAATGTAGCAGTGGTCATTGAGCTTCTCGTCAAGACCTGCACAGTAAACGTCAACGTCGGGGTGAGCCTTTGTGAATGCCTCAACACCCTCGGGAGCGGCGATTATGCACATAAACTTTATTCTCTTCGGATTAAACTCTTTTATGCGTGTAACTGCATCGATTGCACTACCGCCCGTTGCGAGCATCGGGTCAAGAAGGAATACATCGCGCTCGTTAAGGTCTGCGGGTAATTTGCAGTAGTAGTCGACAGGTGTGTGTGTTTCGGGGTCACGGTACATACCAATATGGCCAACCTTAGCCGAGGGGATAAGGTTTAAAACGCCGTCAACCATACCAAGACCTGCTCTGAGAATCGGCACGAATGCCATTTTCTTACCTGCCAAAACCTTGGTTGTAGCGGTGGTAAGCGGTGTCTTGGTTTTAACCTCTTTTAAAGGCAGGTCACGTGTTGCCTCAAAGCACATAAGGGTTGCGATTTCGCTTACAAGCTCGCGGAACTGCTTTGAGCCCGTACGCTCATCACGTAAAATTGTAAGCTTGTGCTGAATTAGGGGATGGTCCATAATAAAAACGTTCTTATTCATAAAAATATCCTCCAAAATATTATTTATTGTTTTCAATATCGGTAATCATATCAACACGACGCTGATGTCTGCCACCCTCGAATTCGGTGTCGACAAAAAGGTCGGCAAGCTCAATTGCCGTACCAACGCCAATAACTCTGCCGCCAAGGCAAAGGATATTTGAATCGTTGTGAAGTCGGGTGTATTTTGCTGAAAAATGCTCGCTGCAGGCGGCGGCACGAATGCCCTTAACCTTATTAGCGGCAAGCGACATACCTATACCGGTTCCACAAACGAGGAAGCCGCGCTCGGTTTCGCCCGAAGCAATAGAGTTGGCCACCTTAAGTGCGATTTCGGGATAGTCAACGCTTTTTTGCTCGTAGATGCCAAAATCGACAACCTCAAAGCCGCGCTCCTTCAAATGCTCCACAATGGCATTCTTGTGTTCAAGACCGCCGTGGTCACAACCAATAGCAATTTTCATTTTATTGTTCCCCTTTATTCTCATTTAATTGTTTTTTCTTTAGTTCTCGCTCTGCTTGTGGCAGACGAAGATAAATAGGCAAAAGCGACTCGGGTGAGAGCGTGTCACCGTTATCAAAGGCTTCCTTTGCCGCCAAGGCAACACCATTAGCCGACTGAAAACGTCGGTCGTCATCTGAAACGGTAACGTTGGGCAGACTCACAAACGCATCGAATACCTCGGTGCCGTCGCCAACGATTATTACCTTTTGGTCGGCGTACTTTTCTTTTATTTCCTCTGCCAATTCCTCGCAAAGCAGTGCGCGGTCATCGCAAAGGCGTGTGATTTTGCCGTTTTTAATGCAAAACATTGCGTTATACACCTGAGAGCAGCGTGCATCCATAACGCAGCAGGCGATGCAGTCGGTGTCGACGTAGTTATATGCCATAGCAAGTAGGGTTGACACACCGACACAAGGCTTTTTTTGGGGTGCCGCCATACCTTTTATGGCGCTAATACCGATCCTAACTCCCGTAAACGAGCCGGGACCTGCCGATATGCAAAAGCCGTCGATATCCTTTATATCTACCGCCGCAGCGTCAAGCATTTTCTTAATCATAGGCAGCAGAGTTTGTGAGTGGGTTAGACGTTCGTTAGTGAACGACGATGCAATAATTTTGCCGTCATCCATTATGGCGCACGACGCCGTAATTGCCGAGCATTCGGCGGCTAAAATCTTCAAATCACTCTACCCCTCGGATTGTTATTTTTCGTTTTGTTTCGTCAAGCTTTTCTATTTCGACAAAAATAGTGTCGTCATCGAGCGCACCCTCGATATTCTCGCTCCACTCGGCAACGATAATGCCGCCCATATCCTTATAGTCGAAGTAGCCCGTAGAATAAAGGTCCTCCCAACCGTTTACGCGGTACATATCGTAGTGGTAAATATCAAATTTACCGCCCAAATATTCGTTTATAATGGCGAAGGTGGGGGAGTTTACTGTGCCTTCGTATCCGAGCCCGCGCGCAAGACCTCGTGTGAAGCAGGTTTTACCTGCGCCAAGGTCACCACGAAAGGCGATAACCTCGCCACCCGTGAGTTTCTGTGCGAGAGCCTCGGCAACCGCCTCGGTCTCGGCGGGTGAGCTTGTAAAAAATTCTCTCATTAGAAAAGACCTACAATTTTACCGCTGTTGTCAAGGTCAATGTTGTTAGCGGCAGGTACCTTTGGAAGACCCGGCATTGTCATAATGTCACCGGTAAGTGCTACGGCAAAGCCTGCGCCGTTAGATAATTTAACCTCACGTACGGTAATTTCAAAGCCTTCGGGACGACCAAGCAGGGCAGGGTTGTCCGAAAGGGAATACTGTGTTTTAGCAATACAAACGGGGATGTTTGTAGCGATTTTGTCTATCTCGGCAATATTTTTAAGTGCAGATGCCGTAAAGTTTACACTTGCCGCACCATAAATTTTGGTAGCGATAGCCTTAATTTTATCCTGAATTGATAATTCAAGGTCGTAGATGGGTGCAAAGTTAGCGGGCTTTTCGCAAGCCTCAACAACCGCCTTTGCAAGCTCTATACCACCCTCGCCGCCGTTTGCAAATACGTCGGAGAGTGCAAAGTCAGCGTTACGCTTGCGGCAGTAGTCGGCAATAAAGTCAAGCTCTGCCTTGCTGTCAGACAAGAAGCGGTTAATAGCAACAACAACGGGCACGCCGTACTTTTGCATGTTATCGATGTGTGCGCCGAGGTTTACGATACCCTTTTTAAGCGCATCAAGATTTTCGTTTACAAGGTCTGCCTTTGCAACGCCGCCGTTATATTTAAGTGCGCGAACGGTTGCAACAATTACGATACAAGAGGGTTTAAGACCTGCGGTGCGACATTTAATGTCGAGGAACTTCTCGGCACCAAGGTCACTACCAAAGCCTGCCTCGGTAATGCAGTAGTCGGCAAGCTTTAATGCAAGTTTGGTAGCTCTAACCGAGTTGCAGCCGTGTGCAATATTAGCAAAGGGACCACCATGCATAATTGCAGGGGTGTTTTCAAGTGTCTGCACAAGGTTGGGCTTAATGGCATCTTTAAGAAGTGCCGCCATAGCACCCTCAGCCTTTAAATCTTTCGCGAAAACGGGCTCGCCCGAATATGTATAACCAACTAAAATTTTGCCAAGGCGCTCTTTAAGGTCGGCAGCATCCTTGCAAAGGCAAAGAATTGCCATAACCTCACTTGCAACGGTGATAATAAAGCCGTCCTCACGCGGAACGCCGTTTATTTTGCCGCCAAGACCTACGTTTACAAAACGTAAAGCGCGGTCGTTCATATCAAGGCAACGCTTAATTACAATGCGGCGCTGGTCAATGCCGAGCGCATTGCCCTGCTGTAAATGGTTATCAAGCAAAGCGCAAAGAAGGTTGTTTGCCGAGGTAATGGCGTGCATATCGCCCGTAAAGTGAAGGTTAATATCCTCCATCGGTACTACCTGCGAATATCCGCCGCCTGCGGCACCGCCCTTAATGCCGAAAACAGGGCCGAGTGACGGCTCGCGAAGGGCAATAACAGCCTTCTTGCCGATGTGCTTCATAGCCTGTCCAAGACCAACCGAGGTGGTGGTTTTGCCCTCACCCGCAGGGGTGGGGTTAATGGCGGTAACGAGAATTAACTTACCGTCTTTATTATCTTTGGTTTTTTCAATAAACTCTTCTGAAATTTTTGCCTTGTATTTACCGTAGTTTTCGAGGCTGTCGGCATCAATGCCAAGACCTTCTGCAATTTCGGTAATGGGCTTCATGGAAGCGCTTTGAGCAATTTCAATATCCGTCAACATATTATCAACTTCCCTTAGTATAATATTTAATAACATTATATCATATTTTTTCGAAATAGCAAACATTTACTTGCAAATAATTACGATATAAAATATAATACTTTTATAAAAGGAGGGAGCATCTATGAAGTTTTTTGGACGAATTGCCGACTATATTCGCGAGTGCGATAAAATAATGTTTATCTTGTGCATTTTTGCAACGAGCTTTGGCTGTATTTCGGTGCTTTCTGCCACACGCCATACGGGTGAACTAAGCGACTTTTTAACGCAGGTTATAGCAATGCTTTTGGGACTCACTGCGGCGGTTGTAATTTCGCTTTTCGACTTTTCTACCTTTATTAAATATTGGCCGTTAGCGGCGGCAATAGGACTAATCCCCGTAATACTTACCTTCTTTATCGGCTATGCCCCTCCCGGCACCGACGATAAGGCATGGTTATACGTGTTTGGTATTTCCTTCCAGCCGTCAGAGCTACTTAAGGTTATGTTTTTGATTACCTTCTCGGCGCATCTAACGGCGGTTAAGGAGCATATAAACGAGTTAAAAAACCTATTATTGCTTTGTGTTCACGGCTTCACCCCTGCGGTGCTTATACATTTTCAGGGTGACGACGGTACGGCACTCGTATTTATAATTATGGCGCTCGGTATGATGTATGCGGCGGGTGTCCGCCTCAGATACTTCCTTTTCGCTCTGTCGGGACTTCTTGTTGCGTCGCCGTTTATATATTTCTTTGTTATGAACGATGACCAAAGGACAAGAATTTGGAGCATATTTAATATTGAAGCCGATATAAAGGGCGCAGGCTATCAGCAATACAGAGGTCGTGTGGCGCTTGCCAACGGCGGATGGTTCGGACAAGGCTATTTAAAGGGTAGCCTTACGCAGTCGGCAGGTGTGCCTGAGGGACACAACGACTTCATTTTCACCCTTATAGGTGAGGAGTGGGGCTTTGTCGGTTGCATGGTGGTAATTTTGGTGCTTGGCGCAATTTGTCTTAGATGCTTGCAGGTGGCCCGTATGTGCCGCAAGGATACAGGCAAATATATCTGTATCGGCGTTTTCGCAATGCTGCTGACACACATCATTATAAATATAGGTATGTGCACCTCAATTTTACCCGTAATCGGCATTACCTTGCCGTTTTTCTCGGCGGGCGGCGCATCACTCGGTTGCCTTTAC
Organism: Oscillospiraceae bacterium; assembly: GCA_015066295.1. Taxonomy (GTDB): domain Bacteria; phylum Bacillota; class Clostridia; order Oscillospirales; family Acutalibacteraceae; genus SIG565. The sequence goes on along the minus strand of SVOR01000007.1, from coordinate 16,040 downwards.
TTGTCGGTCGGCTTAGTGCTTAGTGTTTACAACCACCGCAACGACCGAATGCTTTATTTAAGAGACGCATAAGAAACCATAAGCAGAATAGTCCTCTTGTATTCGTTTGAATTTTTAGGTTAAGCAGGTGTTGTGTATGATGGGCAGAAAATATTTTTGTAATGATGTTATTTACACCATTTTCAAAAAGCACTATTGTCCCGTGTGTGAAACACAATTATCACGAATAAAAGTTTCTAAAATAGTAAATTCAAAATCACCGGAAGCCAAAAATTATGATTTTAGCGGAGGCGATGGGTTTATGGTTGGTGATGTAGAATTTGTTTGGGATGAGTTTTATTGTGAGACATGTGACAAAACGATTTCGATTGATGAAATGAAGCGAATTGAAAGAACTGCGAGGTTTTCTATGCACATAAGAGAGGTGTTCGACTTCCTTATAACTGATTATGGACTTGAATACAAGCATCAGGAGTTTATTAACGCCTATGATGGCAACTGGACTGTGCAGGCATATAGTTTTTATAACAACAGCGGTTGCTTTACGATACATAATTTAGTTCAGAGGGATGAACTTGATTTTTATTACTCGCCCAAATTTAGCCAAGAGCTCAGCGAGTTATGTGGGAAAGGCGTTAATATATGTACTATTGAACCTGAAATATGGGATAAACATACGAAAATTTGGCGCTTCAAGCGTCCGTTTTTCTGGTTAAACAATAATAAAGTATTAAGCGTGTTTGCAGAAGTATTAAAAACGCATCTTTCTAAAAATAAAGAGTTTTTTGGCATACAAATTTAGAAACACGAAAAGGAAACACACGAGACGGTTCTGTTGTGTGACTGTTCTATAATAATAAAAACACCGATGGATTTTTGTATCCGTCGGTGTTTTTTATATTGTTGGGACTTCCGCGTTTATAGATTTAAGGTGGGGGCTCGATTTACCACAAAATTTATTTTGTGACTCAATAATAATAAATTATGTGCCACATTTTGACTATACATTATTGTATAATACAATTGAAGGATCATATTTTGTTTATTTTACGTTAAGGAGGATTTTTATGAAGCGTACAAAACTCTCAAAGGTGCTGGCATTATTATTGGCCTGCGTTATGATTTTTACAACGCTGCCGTTAATGGCCTTCGCACAAGATGAAGCAGAACCATATATTGTTTCGTATGGTGCGCCTGCAATTCCTATGAATACTCTGACAAAGGTTAATTTGTCGGATATTTATTTTGAAATGGATGCAAACGGCACTACCGTACCAGGCAGTCTTATTACCTGGAATGCCGAGAAAAACGATGGTTTTGCTTACAATGCGGCAGATAACACCATCACCGCATTTGCTAAGGGCACGTATAAGCTTACCGCTACCTATAACGGCACAACCAAAAACGTTTGGGTTATGGTAAAAGAAGCTGAGGAGGAAAAGTTTTACTTTGTAAATATTCCTCTGTTTAATAGCGGCACGTTTGTAGAGGATGACTGGCGAATTTTCGGTAGTATAAATAATACCGACGTTACCGTTTCGGACGCTTTAACAAACGGCATTATTACGCTTACCAACGATTACGTGCAAATAAGCCATAAATACAGTGAAACCGACGGCTCTCTTAAAAAGGGTAGTACGATAGTTTACGTCCATGAAATTTTTAAGGATTTTGCCGATTATACCGTTGAAGCAAGCGTTTCTTCAAACTCTGCAACTACCGTCACTGACACGGGTGCAGGTGTAGGCGGTCGTATTACCTTAAATGATAAGGAAACAGGCTTTGTGACGGGTATTCTTTCGTATATCCGTCAGACCAAGGTGCCCGCCATTACCAGAATTAACAATGAGTATGGCCCCCACGGCACAGCCGTAACTACTACACCATATACAACGTGGACGGGTTATAGTGCCTACCATACCGTTAAGACCATATATGACGGTAATCACTTCACCTACTATTATGATACAGATATGCTTTATGAGTACACCTCGACACCGCCGAGCTGTACTTGTACAAATGTAAACTGTATTTTTAGGAACACCATTCCCGGTGCAGGCTATCCTGCCGTGGTTGGTTTTGGTGCCACGGCTCGTATTGCGAGCTTCGCGGTTTACCTTAATAATAATGAATTAGCACCTGCTACGGAGGTTAATTATTATACCGTAAAGTATGCGACACCCGCTATTCCGATGGACGTAGATACCGCAGTAAATCTCGACTTCATCAACGTTGAGATGGATGCTGAGGGTACACTTGCGATGGGCAACCAAATTCTTTGGGCAGCCGATAATCAGGATGGACTTTATTTAAACGAAGAGGCTAATAGAGTTTCCGTTTACAAAGCAGGTATATATAAGTTAACTGCAACTGCCGGCGGCAAAACCAAGAACGTTTGGATTATTGCAAAGGAAGCAGAGGAGGAGAAATTCTACCTTGTAAATATGCCCGAATTTAATGCAAGCGTCTTTAACACCGACGATTGGCGTGTTATGGGCAGCATGAATAACACTGATATTTCGGTGTCGGATGCCATTGAGGCAGGTATAATTACCTTCGGCGACAGCTACGTTGAGGTTAGTCATAAGTTCAGCGAGACCGATAGCGCACTTAAAAAGGGCGGCATCTTAGTCTATGCAGACCCAATGTTAAAGGAGTTTGCTGATTATACGGTTGAGGCATCAGCATCATCAGGCGGCGCCGCAACGGTTGAGGGTGTTGGCGCAGGTGTCGGCGGTCGTGTTACCTTAAATGAAAAGGAAACAGGCTATACTACAGGTATTCTTTCGTACATCAGACAGTCCAAGGTTGCTACCATCACCAGAATCAATAATGATTTTGGTCCTCACGGCACTGCGATAGCAAAGGATGAAGCGGGCAAGTGGTATACCTGGGCAGGTCTTTCTGATTACCACACTCTTAAAAATGTATACGATGGCAATGTTTTCTCGTTCTATTATGACGATGGCGAGCCGATTTATACCTATAATTCGACTCCGGGCACCTGTACTTGTACAAATGCCAACTGTGTCTTTAAGCACACTATTCCGGGTGCAGGCTATCCCGCACTTGTAGGCTTTGGCGCTACTGCACGCTTCAGTAGTTTCAGCGTTTATCTAAACTCTACCGAAATGCCTGATGCTATCGCGGCAGAGGAAATTCCCGAGCCCGAGGAGCCTGCCATATACGAGGTTGAGGCCTTTGACCCTGTTATTGTAATGTACAATAACACCGAGGCGGCTCTTAATAATATTACAGTTCAGTTTGAAAATGACGGTGAAGCATATCCTGCTACTGACGTCACTTGGACTGTATCTGCTAATGACGGCATTAAAATTACAAACGGCGCAGAGGGTAAGATTACGGCGTATAATAACGGCACGTATATTGTTACCGCGACAAAGGACGACGTTTCAAAGAAAATTTACGTAATAGTTACCGATAAATCTAAGAGCGAGATAGTTCTCTTTACCGATGATTTCAGCAATCAAACACTTGATTATTCGGTATGGCAACAGACCGAGTATTATTGGGACGAGGCATATCAGGTAACAGAGCAAAAACCGTATAAAGATAAGTACACAGAGGGCATCAACATTGCTCAGCTTGGCGCTATTCCCTTTGTGACAAGGGACTATTGGGATGCGCTTACTCTCGGCGGTCCGCGTTCACACAGTGATGCGGGTGGTACGGGATATGACTCAAGTAAAATCTTTATGAACAACGTACAATACTATGCGTACCTTCGTGAAGATTTCATAACCGAAGATGGAATTAGACTTTCTGACCTTGGCGTTTATGACGTTTCGATGAATTTTGACCTTCTAAATTCGGGCACCAATATTTCGGTATACAAAGCCGCAAGCGACACCTTTGGCGGTGTAAAGATGGAAACCAACGGTATTGGTGTTATGGGACGTATTGATTTTGCGGGCGAGAGCTACTACAAGAAAGGCTCGTCTACAATGCAGAGCTTTATGTTTGATGCGTCTAACACCACTACGCGACAGTTGATTATTGGTGCCGGTTCTACAAATAAGACTAATGTGGCCGCAGGCGCAGGTGCGCTAAACACCTTTGGTATAGCATCGTTTAACGTTAAGTATAGACCCGACAAGGTTGCGGGTACGTATATACCGCACAGGGTTGAGGGCGCAGCGAACTACGGAACCCCCAGCTATTCCTTCTCGGCAGAGACCTCTAACAACATAGGTACTGTGGGCTTCTTTACAGAGGGTCGTGATATCGATATTTTTGATTTCACAGTAACCTATCCTGTAAACGTGCCTGAGTATACTAATATTGAGATAACGGCAGAGGATAACACCGTTACAGTTCCCGTTAATACAACCATCGACCTTTCTAAATACACCTTCTCACTTAACGGCGAAAACGTAAAGGGCAACGAGGTTGCTTGGTCGGGACTTCGCAATTCGGTTGGTGAAATAGATGCTGTTAACGGCACCTTCACCGCGTTCTCGGTTGGTACTGCATCGGTAGACGGCGTTACCTTTATAGTTTCGGATAATTCGGATACGTTAGGCACAAATTCTTTGGTGAAGGTAAGCGGCAATGGTACAGTTACCGTTTCACCCAACCAGTCATCTAACAGCTACACCGCAAAGGTAACCGCTAATGCAGGTCAGCTTTTAAAAGCAGGTGTAATTACCGTTAATTATTCGGATGGCACACAAAAGATAGTTCCCGTTGACGAAAACGGCAACGCAGAATTTACAGCCGACAATATTGGTGGCGTTTGGGTTTCGGCTAACTTTGTAGAAAAGCAGGAGCTCGGCTTTGTGTCACTCGGCGCAACAATTCGTCTGCCCGGCACAAAGGACGGTGCCGGCAATACCTTAAAGCACGGTATCCGTTTTGGCGCGCGTCTTAACAACGTAAGACTAAACGGCGACAAGGCGCTTCTTGATTCCGAGATTACCATTGACGGTAAGGATTATAAGGTGGCCGAGCTAGGTAGCCTTATCATCCCGACAAGACTCTTAAACGGTGCAGCGCTTACGGTTGACTCTGCACATGCACAGAAAAAGCGTGTAACAATGGCTTCTAATACCACCGAGGATTATGCAGACATTACCGCAGTATTGGTTGGTATTCCTGAAACCTGGTATGACCTTGATATCTCATTCCGCGGATACATTAAGTATACCGAGCTTGATGGTACAGGCGAATACTACGTATACACCGATGAAATTTCACGTTCCTACAACGGCGTTATGAAGGCGGCTCCCGTTTATGATACAGGTGCTTACTTCGACGTAAATAACACAACCGTAATGCTTACCGCTTCAAAGGCTAACATTAAGTATGGTCTTGGCGAGCAGATGACGGTATTTGCCGATACCTATATTGGCGGTACAATGGCAAACGGCGTAAAACTCACTTACAATATTTATGCCGGTGACGCAGACGGCTATTCGGGTGCGGCACTCGCCGTAGGCACAGCCTACTCGGCAGGCAACGCTTCGGTTAAGATTTCTTACACACCCGAAAATGCAGGCTACTACTACGTAGTTGTTTCGGCATTTGACGTTGATGACAATATGGTTATTACCGATACAATTCGCTTAGGAAGCGGCATCGTGTCTGAAAACGGTACAAACACCTTTGACGAAAACAACATAGCAATTAACTTTGGTGTAACGTCTGATACTCACGTTCGTGGCGAGTACAGTGGCTCCACCTTCAATAAACACTTTGCTGATTTGCTTAGAGTTATCAATAATCAAGCAGGTTACTATGCCGACGGCACACAAAAGCTTGATGCGTTGCTAATAGCAGGTGATCTCACCAATGCAGTAACGGGTAATACCAATCTTAGCGGTTTGCCGAAGGATACTGCCGCAACAACCGCAGCAGAGTTCGATTACCTAATTTATTCAGAAACGAAATTCTTACGCGATACAATAAATAGCGGTTTAGGTAACGCACAGCTGCTTTATTCACTCGGTAATCACGATACAACAGGCGGTGGTAGAGCAAGCTTTATTCACGAGTCGTATACCTTCCGTTCGACATATTTCTATCAGCAAATGTTCTCGGGTAAATACGTTGAATTGCCCGACCCAAGTGCATTAGAAAAGGGTTACGACAAGTCGCTTCTTTTTGAAGGCATGAGCGAAGAAGAAATTCAAAAGCTGCATTTCAATAGAAACGATGACTATACCGATTCTAAGGATTATGTTAAGAACTATGCTCGCGATGAAGAGTCATCACAAGAGTTCGCCTACGGTAACCGCGTAATGAAGATAAACGGTATTACCTTTATTGCACTTCAAAACACCATACTTCAAAATGGTTATGCCCGTTATACCGATGCAACGATTAAATTCCTTAAAAATGCACTTGACGAATCGGTTGCTAACGATCCATCGGCTCCTGTATTTATTATCACTCACTACCGTCCCTACGGAACACACGGTTTCCACGTTGACCCTGTTGATGCGGGTGCGGTTAATATTGACGAAATACTTAAGGATTATCCGCAGGCATTTATTTGGGGCGGACACGAGCACGATACACTCCTTAGTGAAACCGGCATTGTGCAAACAAGAGTTGTTGACCAAAAGGGTAGGGTAATAGAAAGCGGTTACACATCGATTACTTCGGCCGTTTCTGCATATACTTCACCCGACGTATTTGACTTTGGCAGTCAGCAATTCTCGTCCTTTGTTCAGCTTGTTCAGGTTGACGTAAACGGCAACGTTAGAGTTACCAAGTACCTTGTGGATAGCCCGCTTTCAGGTCAAGGAAGCACAACTACACAGGGTGACGAAATAGTTATGGGCGAGGATGGACAGTGGATTAAGTCTTGGTCCGATAATTCGAGCGAGGTTGTTACTCGAGTTAAAACCATAAATAGACCTTGGTATATAACAAACGCTATGGATGACAGCGTTCGTGATGAGTATGCAGTTGATACGCGTGCCGCTTTATCTAAGCCTGAGTTTACAAGCGACGACGTTACGGTAGACGGCAACACCATAACCTTCCCGAAGGCTGTTAATGCCCTTGGCATCAATAACGAAAATACAGTTATCTATACCTATCGCGCAAGACTTTATGATGCCAGCGGAAATCTTGTTGAAACAAAGGTTGTTTCACCGGGTCCGCAGAGATATGCAAACTACTACGACGTACCTCAAAAGGACACCTACTCGGTAACCTTTACGGGTACGGGTACAAAGGTTGTAATCACGGCATACGATGATTGGGCAGCATATCTTGACCACAGCAAATATCCGACCCTTACAATTGACCTGGCGACTGGCGATGTTTCCGGTGGCACATGACTGACACTTCCTTTCTCAAAAGGTATAAACGTCAACTGCATGGAAACATTCCTATCCGACAATCCTTACGGCTTCTTTGAAAGAGGTATTGATAATGTTACCAAAGAGTCAACTTATACTAATATAAAGGCACAGGGATTTGACCATGTACGTATCCCCGTCAATTTCTATACCGCTTACTATGAAGCATCGACTGGCAACTACGACTATACAACTGAGCAGATAATGCAATATGTTGATACAGGCATAGAACTTGCCATAAAGAACGACCTGTACGTAATACTTGATTTCCACGGATGGTTCTATATAGGTGAAGAGCAAAATGATATTGAAGAGTTCCTCTATTGTTGGACTCAGGTTGCAAATCGATACAAGGACTATTCGGATAAACTCATTTTCGAGCTGCTCAATGAGCCGTGGTATACAAACGGTGCTCCACAAAAATATCTGTCGGATAGCGCTCTAAACAAGATGCAAGCTGATGCAATTAAAATTATCCGTGATACAGGCTCAAATAACGCAGACCGTCTTATCATCTGTTGTACTGCTGACGGAAACAAGGCATGGAAGCTTAGTGCGTTATCCCTTCCTGATGACGATAACCTCGCTGTTGCAATACATGAATACGCGCCGTATAACTTCACTCACCAGAATTTCTCGTGGGCAGGCCTCGGTGGTCAGACAACCACTCTTGCAGCACAAGGTGGCTTCGAAAGCGCTACCAGCTATGATTTTGGCGAGATTAAAAAGTTTATGGAAAAAACAGGCATACCGGTTGTTCTAAATGAGTTTGGTGTAAATCTTGACAAAGCGACAGATGCGGATATAAAGACATATCTTAGCGGAATTACAACCTTCTGTAAAGATAATAATATTCCTTGGACTTATTGGCAGTATTACGGTGAATATGATTCCGAGGGTTCTATGTCCCTCTATCGAAAAACAAGTCTTTTTTCTACCCAAAAGTGGGACGAAACCGCTTTAGATGCACTGTTTTTAAGATAATAATGTGCAGATAAAAATAAAAGAGCTTTAGGGTTTTCACCCTAAAGCTCTTTTTGTTTTTGCTTATTTTATTTGCCTGTATAATCCTTATCAAAGGTTATAACACAGTAGTAGCCCTTATTAATTCTTTTTGCGGCGGCATCAATTTCTGCCTTTATATAATCCTCGGTAAGGGAGCAGCCGCTCGGCAACACAACGTCAAAAATAAAGTTGGTGCGGTTTTTAGACTTGGGTGTCATACGGAAGTCGTGTAGCGTTAAAGAGGGATCAATGGCGGTTAATTGTGTGATAATTACCTGTTTTGCCTCGTTTATCTGTGCGTTGTCGGTCTCGACGGGGTCCATGTGTATTACAAGCTCAATGCCGAATTTTTCAAAAACCAACTTTTCGCAAATATCAATACGCTCGTGGCAGGCGACAATATCTACGTTATGCGGCACCTCAACGTGTACCGATGCAAACTGTCTGCCTGGGCCGTAGTTATGAACAATAAGGTCGTGAACGCCTAAAAAGTCCTCAAAGGAGAGTATGTAGTGCTTAATATCCTCAACGAGCTTTTCGTCGGGCGGACCGCCGAGTATGCTGCCCATTGTTTCTTTTGCGGAGTTAAAGCCCGAGAGAATTATAAACACCGCCACCGCAATACCGATGACGGCATCGAGGTTAAAGGGCAGAACGAATATTTTGGAAATAATTACGCTTACAAGCACTGCGGTAGTTGTAAGGGCGTCGTTAACCGAGTCCTGCGCCGTCGCTTTAAGCGAGCCCGAGTCGATTTTCTTGCCTAATTTGCGATTAAATAGGAAAAGCCAGAATTTTATCAGAACCGATACTGCCAATATAATTATTGTAACGGTGTCGTAAATCGGGTTTGCCGCATTTCCGGTAAGGGCGGTTACCGATTCCTTCATAAGCTCAATTCCCACAAGAATTATAAGCGCGGCTACGATAAATGCCGACATATATTCGATTCGTCCGTGCCCATAAGGGTGGTCGCGGTCGGCGGGCTTGGCGGCCAAGCGAAAGCCGAGCATGGTTATAACCGACGAGCCCATATCGGTAAGGTTATTAAAGCCGTCGGCAATAATTGAAATACTGCCTGCAAGGAGTCCCACGGCAATTTTTGCACTGCAAAGCAAAAGGTTGCATATAATGCCTACAACACCGCCGAGGGTGCCGTAGGCATTTCTAACCATAGGATTTTTAATATCGTTGTTGTTTTTAACAAACAACCGAACCAATAGATTTGTCATTACATTTTACTTCCCTTTGCACCCTTTGTGCCAAAAGAAACACCCGAAAGGATATTGGTTTCAATGGTAAAGGTGAGATTATCGCGATTTCGCTGTCTGCGGAAGGCGAGGGCAATTAGCTTATCTATCATATCGGTGTAGCTAAGACCTGTAGCCTCCCATAAATAGAAGGAAAGCGAGCCGGGGATGGTGTTAATTTCGTTGGCGTAAACCTTGCCTGTGTCGTTATCAACGAGATAGTCGATACGAACAACACCGTTACAACCCAGTGTTTTAAAGATTTTACAGGAAAGCTCTCTTATAGCGGTAGCGGCATCCTCGGGGATATCGGCAGGAAGCTTTCTGCCAAGCGATGCCATACCCTTTTGCTTGCCGCCGCCCATATATTTATCCTCGTAGGATAGAATTTCATCATTCATAAAGGGCTCTTCACAAACCGATGCCTGACACTCGTCGCGGTCGCCCAAAACTGAACAGTTGATTTCACGCAGATTATTAACGGCGTGCTCAACCAAAACCTTATCCGAAAAAGAAATTGCAAGGTTTATGGCGTCAACGAGTCCGTCCATATCATGAGCCTTGGTGATGCCAACGCTCGAGCCCAAATTTATCGGCTTTACAATTACGGGGAAGCCGAGCTTTGCTGCGATATTCTTTAAAAGCGCTTCGCCGTTATCGTTATATTCGCGAGCAGTAAATCTAAGGCAGGGCAAAACGGGGAGTCCTGCGGCTTTAAGTACGTCCTTGAAAACCGCCTTATCCATACCGACGGCTGCCGATAAAATATCACAACCGACGTAAGGCAACCCTAAGAATTCAAGATAGCCTGCAATGGTGCCGTCCTCACAGTTGGTGCCGTGAACTATCGGGAAGGCAACGTCAAGAATTACGTCCTTCTTAAAAAAGCTTTTGGCACCGATATACTTCATATAAACTGCACCGTCTTTGCGAATAAGGCTTACGGGGGTAAGTTTTGAAAGAAGTGTCGGCATATCGCGGAATTCTTCAATTTCGGTTAGTGCATCACCCGTATAAATCTCTCCACCTTTTGTAACGTAAAGGGGGATAAGGTTATATTTTTCTTTGTTAACCGAACGCATTGCCTGAACTGCAGAAATAATTGCAACCTCATGCTCAACCGAACGGCAACCAAAAATAACAGCTAAATTAGTTTTCATAAAAATCTCTCCGTTAGTTCAAATAGTTATCGGGCAGGTCGTTTTCAACAAGCACGACGGTGTTTTTGTCGGCAAAGCGTGAGTAGATGCTCATAGCATCCATAAAGCTTTCTGTCACAAAAACTCTTTCGCTGTCAAAATCGGTGGTAGCGATAGCATCGGTAAAGGGTACCGAGCGTTTCTTACCAACCAAAATTATTATATCACAAACCTTTGTCGCGGCAAGACCTAATTTATAGTTAAAGTCATATTCTTGGTCGCCCAGCTCAACAAGACCGGGAGTGATGATAACCTTTTGCATACCCTCAAAGTGAGAAAGCACCTTTACCGCCTCAATACAGCCCTCGGGGTTGGCGTTGTAGGCATCGTCAAGCATGGTAGAGCCTGCAACACTGCTTTTGATTTCAAGGCGATGCTCGGTAGGCTCAAGTCGGCTGATGGCAAACTTAATTTGCTCGGGCGTAACACCCATTTTATAAGCAATAGCGGCGGCACCTACAATGTTAACCACGTTGTGGTGACCGAGCAGACGTGTTGTAACCTCTATTTTCTCGGTTTCAAGCACTATCGTGAAGGTAGAGCCGTTTTTAGAATAGCGTATATTCTCGGCGTAGTACATATTGCCTTCGGTGCCGTAGGCTATGCAGTCTTTGTTTTCGATACCGCTTGCAATAAGCTCACTGTCGGCATTAACAAAGACGTCGCCGTTTTTGCTTTTAACGGCATCGTAAAGCTCAAACTTGGTTTTAAAAACGTTTTGGGTAGTCTTAAAGGTTTCGAGGTGCTGAGGACCAACCGAGGTTATAAGACCCATTTGGGGCTTTACAACGTCGCAGATTTCCTTAATGTCACCGATGTTTTTAGCACCCATCTCGCAGATAAACACCTCGTGATGTGCGCGAAGGTCATTTCGTACGGTCTTAACAACGCCGAGTGTGGTGTTGTAGCTGAGCGGTGTTGTAAGAACGTTGTATTTTTCGCTAAGCAGACGGGCCAAAATAAACTTTGTACTTGTTTTGCCGTAGCTGCCCGTAACGCCAATTACGGTTAAGTTTTTGCAAGCATCGATTTTCTCCTCGGCATCGTATTTATAGTAAAGGTTAAATGCCTTTTCTATCGGCCAGGTTACTGCCCAGTCGATAAGAGTAAGCAGGGGCGAGAATACACTTAGGAGAAGCAAAATTGAGAAGCAAACACCCTTTGCAATATTTGTTGTGTTTATTGCAAACAATAAAGCGGCCAGCATAATTAAAGTCTGACAAATCAAGATGCGCTGAATGCGTGCTGTAAACACCAGCTTTTTGATTGATTTTTTATAGGTTAAAATTGAGTCGGCAATATGAATCAACAACAACGCGCAGACAATAATAAGGTCGATAACGTAGTTAAAACGAATTATTATCGATAACGCGCAAAAGACGATTGTGAGTCCCGTAAAGGGTGTAAAGAAGGAGTCGTAAACCCACTTCATATAACGTGACGGGAAGTATGAGTTTTGTTGAAGCATCTGCAATTGACGGTAAGATGAAAAGAAGGGGATAATTGCCGCAATAATGCAAATAGCTATATAAATCTTTTCGTTCATGTGTTTTACCTCTCTATCCTAAGAAGCTTTTTATAATGGCGTGTGCCCTAAAGGGCTGTTCACAAAAGGCGAAGTGACCTGCGCCCTCAAGCACACAAAGACCACTGTCCTTTATTAGACTCTCGATTATTTTTGCATCACTAAGCGGTGTCGCTGTGTCCTTGTCGCCCCAAATAAGAAGTGTGGGGCAGTCTATGTTCGGAATAATATCTCTAAGGTCGGTGTTGACAAGACTTACAAGTGTTTGTCTGAGAACCGGTGGTGCGGCATTATAATCTGCCGAGCCGTAGTGGTTGCGTGCCTTTTCGAGTAGCCCACCCGAGAAGTTTTTAATTAGCGGCAAGGTTAAAACCGCTTTTATAAATTTAAAGCTTTTGGCACGGAATTTTTGTTTGAAGGTTTTTACAGGAATAAGACCTGCCGAATCCAAAAGAATAATTTTGGGTGGCAACACCTTTTTGTCGGCCGCCAATTTAAGCGATACGCGTCCGCCGTGCGAGTGACCAACCAAAATCGGATTTTTTAGGTTGACCTTTTCCATAAATTCAAGAACAAAATCAACGTAATCGTCAAGCGTCCAGGGTGTCGGCATGGTCTGTGACCCGCCACAACCGGGAAAATCGGGGGCGACAAGTCGGTACTTATCCTTCATTAAATTCATAATGCCTTTATAAACCTGATTTGACGAGCCCCATCCGTGAAGCAGCAAAATACCGTCACCCGAGCCGACCTCTTCATAGTTTATATTTAAGCCTTTAACCGTTATATTCATAATGAAACCTCACAAAAATATATACCATTTAATTATTATACCAAATATTGCCTTAAAATAGAAGTGTTAATTTTAAAAAATATAAAACACACAATAAGTTGCGACCAAAAAAATAAAATTGACAATATATGCTATTTCGTATATAATACAAAGGGCATATGTTATGTATACCTGTGTTTTGTTGTAGATTAAAAGAAAGGAGTGCCTTTTGTGGTAAAGTTTGTTATTAATGGCGGCAAGGCCTTAAAGGGCAGCGTGAGGATAAGCGGCGCAAAGAATGCGGCCGTTGCAATTCTCCCCGGTGTTTTGTTGGCGGAAAGTCCTTGTGTAATCGAGAATCTTCCCGAAATATCCGACGTAACCGCTATATGCACGGCGCTTAAAGAATTAGGCGCTAAGGTACGCTTTATAGATTCCTCAACGGTAGAAATCAACCCCACAAACGTAAACTCCTTCTATGTTTCCAAGGAAATGACACAGGGCATGCGTGCTTCAAGTTATTTCCTCGGCGCACTGCTCGGCAGATTTGGCCGTGCACGCGTTGCGCCTCCCGGTGGCTGTGACTTTGGCGTTAGACCTATTGACCAGCACATAAAGGGCTTCGAGGCACTCGGTGCCAAGGTGACTATAGATAACGGTATGGTGGATGCTCGCTCGCAAAAGCTTGGCGGATGCTCCATCTACCTTGACGTTGTGTCGGTTGGAGCTACCGTTAATATTATGTTAGCGGCGGTTAAGGCTCGCGGTACAACAATAATCGAGAATGCCGCGCGTGAGCCGCATATCGTTGATTTGGCAAACTTCTTAAACTCAATGGGCGCCAATATAATGGGTGCCGGCACAAACGTTATTAAAATTCGCGGTGTTGATTCATTGCACGGCACTACCTATAGTATTATACCCGACCAAATCGAAGCGGGCACCTATATGGCAGCAGCCGTTGCCACACAGGGTGACGTTACAATAACAAACGTAATACCCAAGCATTTGGAGTCAATTATTGCTAAGCTTGCCGAAACAGGTGCCGAAATTGAAGAATTCGACGAGGCGGTAAGGGTTAATATGCCCACTCGTCCTAAAAAATGCAACGTTAAAACAATGCCGCATCCCGGTTTTCCGACCGATATGCAGCCACAAATGGCAACGGTGCTAACCATAGCCGATGGCACAAGCATAGTTACCGAGGGCGTTTGGGATAGCCGTTTCAGATATGTTGAGCAACTCACTCTCATGGGCGCAAGCGTTCAGGTTGACGGTAAAATGGCGGTTATCACAGGTGTGGACAAGCTTCGTCCCGCTCCCGTCAAGGCGGTAGACCTCAGAGCAGGTGCCGCAATGCTTATTGCAGGCCTTATGGCAGAGGGCACAACGGTGGTTGAGGATAGCGGACATATCGACCGCGGCTACGAAAAGGTCGTAGAAAAGTTCGTGTCGCTCGGCGCCGATATCCGCAGAGAGTCATCTGTTGATTTTACAAATACTAAAGCAGAGTAAATTATGGCGGCTGTGCAAACAGCCGCTTTTTATAAAAGTTTTAAGGGGGGAGCGCGCATGGCAAGATTTTGCACTTTTTTTAGCGGAAGCACAGGCAACAGTACATATATAGGCACCGCAAAGGGCGGCATACTTGTTGATGCGGGGGCTTCTGGTAAGGCTATTTTAACTGCCGCTGACAAGCAGGGTATCGAGGCAGAAAAAATATCGGCAATATGCGTCACACACGAGCATATCGACCATATTAAAGGTCTTTGCCCGCTTCTTAAAAAGTTAAAGGTACCGCTTATCGCGTCGAGCGATACTATTAAGGCGCTTGTCGAAAAGGGCAAGCTGCCTGCGGGTGCCGAGGTTATTGAAATCGGGGATAATTCGGTAGAAATAGCCGATATCGTAATAAACCGCTTTGCAATCAGTCACGACTGCGTGGGTGCGAGCGGCTACACCTTTAATATGCCCGACAACCGAAAAATTGCGGTCTGCACCGATACGGGCGTTGTGACCGATGCAATAAGACAGAGCTTAATGGGTAGCGATTTGTGCTTAATCGAATCAAATCACGACCTTAAAATGCTTAAAAACGGACCCTATCCGCCCGAGCTTAAAATAAGAATAATGAGTGATTACGGTCACCTTTCAAACAACGCCTGCGCCGCCGAATTGGTGGGGCTTTTAGAGGGCGGCACTACGAGGTTTGTGTTGGGGCATTTAAGTCAACACAATAATCTGCCCGCTTTGGCACTCTCGTCGGCAAAAAATGCCTTTGCCGATATAGCGGCTAAGGAAAACGAGGACTACATATTAACCGTGGCTTCGGCAAGCGGTGGAAAAATGATGGTGTTATGATAAAGGTACGAATAATTGCACTTGGCAAACTAAAAGAAAAATATTGGCGCGATGCGGTGGATGAATATACAAAGCGCCTCTCGGGGTATAGTGATTTTGAGATAGTTGAGCTCACACCGCAAAAGCTGCCCGAAAATCCTAGTGATGCGCTAATTGAGGCCGCGCTTAAAAAGGAAGCGGAACAAATTATCAAAATGATACCAAAGGGCAGTGCTGTGGTGCCGATGTGCATTGAGGGCAAACAGCTTGATAGCGAGGCGTTAAGCGGATATATCGATAAAACGGTGCTTACGGGGCAAAACTCCATTACGTTTATAATAGGTAGCTCCTTTGGACTTCATAGCGATATAAAACGTCTTGGGGGCCTTAAACTTTCAATGTCACCCATGACTTTTCCGCATCAGCTCGCACGGGTTATGCTGTGCGAACAAATATACAGAGCCTTTAAAATTAAAGAGGGCTCGGCATACCATAAGCAAACACGAATAATCCGAACCTGATTTTAAAGGCTCAATTTTCGTCTTTGCATTGTTAAAATACTCGTTAATCCGTTAGGATTAACTGCGTTTTGTGCCTCGCACAGCCAAAAATTCAACT
>SVOR01000039.1 GCA_015066295.1 Oscillospiraceae bacterium | reverse complement strand
TATTATGTGCAAAAGAGCAAGCAAAAAGGTAAAAGGTCTCGAAGGGTTTCATTTCCACCAACTGCGTCACACATTCACAAGTAATTTGCTCTCTAATGGAGCAGCGCCGAAGGATGTGCAGGAGCTTTTAGGCCATGCCGATGTAAGTACCACAATGAACGTTTATGCTCACTCAACACGAGAAGCAAAACGTACTTCCGCACGACTGCTCGATAAGGTTGTTGGCGGATAAAAACAAAAACTTTCCCTTATTTTCGCTCATAAGGGCAAAAACAAGGGAAAATACATAACAATTGAGTTTGTAATTGACGAAAAACTCAGTAATATCAAGGTTTTTTAGAGTGTAGGACAGTTAATGTCTGATAAATAAGAATTTGACGAGGGAGGTTATTCCTGTGAAAAAGAAAATATTTATTATCCTTGGCATTGTGGTTGTACTATTAGTATCAGCAGCATTAGTAACTAGTTACATAGATAGTGCCAGAGTTAGAAACTCTGTTGAACCTGAATGCACAATCAAAATTGTTTCGGAGGACGGAAACAAGGTAACATATTGGGGATTGGGGTACAAAGTTATCAGATACCCAAATGTAAGTCCTAACGAGCCATACAAGAATAATCGCGGGGTTAAGTATGGTAGTTGGTTTATGAATTATAAATTGCCTGTTGAAATAACAAAAGAAGAAGCCGTAAAAATCGCTCAAAACGACATAAAAGGAATTGAAAAATCCACCATCATAAACTTTGAAAATCCAACTGTTGAAGAATTGGTTTTGGACGAAAAAGTATCATTTTACTTATTCAATGCTGATGAAAATATTAAAGGAAAAAATGCATATAGAATAACTTTCAATACAGAACAAGATGGTTTGTTAGGTCCAATAGTTTATTATATTGACAAAGATAATGGTAAACTTTTGGGACTTGATTATAGAGAATAATCATAGGGCACTTAAAAAAATATAGTTTGTCAAATAAATTATATTAGTTTATAAAAGGGTTTTTGATTCTCCTAACAAGTGAGAAATGTGATATATATTTTCCCTGCTTGTTATGGAATAAGACAAAATCAAAAGGAAGCACGAAATTTTCGTGCTTCCTTTTTTACTATACTTTAGAGTGCAACCCATACCTGAGTCGCTTTTTATTTTTAATTTACTGATTTATTGACTGTTGACGCTCGATCACACGGGCTAATATCTGTTTATTTGTTTTGTTGAAAACAAAGTTCACAATTATAAAAGCCATTGCAATTGTATTAAAGAAGTAACTGAAAACAAGCATACCAATACTATTGCAACGCACTACTACGGGACGAGCATCCTTGTATATTACGTTCATATAATACTCTGCCTTGCCAACCATTTTAAGATTGATAATGGCAATTGGTAAAAATAAAAGGCCCTCTAATATGTATATGCCGCTAAAGCCGGCCAAGAACGCTTCTTCCGTACCAATACTTGCCAACAGAAACAGCAAGCCGAAGCCTATAAAGAAAATCGAAAAAGCCAAGATTACAATGCCTACAATCTTCCATGCTAAGCGCTCATATTTAAAGAAACGATAGAATTTATCGAGACACTCTTTTTCTTCGAGCATAAGTGTTCTATCGACATCTGCGGGCTCGGCATTTACGTTTTCAAACGCATAACCACACTTATCGCAAAAGCGTGCTTCGTCACTTAACTGCTGACCACATTTTACACAATATTTCATACTATTATCCCCTTTATAAAAAATTTATTTAAGTAATTTTGAATATCCTTTACCATACTGAACGCAGGTAGAAATACGGCTTAATGTTGCCGATGATATATCGGTATCGTTTATAACCTCGGTATAGGTTTTGCCGCTCATAAGAAGGCGTGCCGCATAAATTCGGTCTGCCATCTTATCGATTTCCTTATTAGTACAAAGGTCGGCTAAGAAATCTTTGCACTCGTCCACGCTCTTAATATTTACTAAGATTTCATATAAATCTTGATTCTTTTGTTCTCTTGATTTTAAACACATCGCCCTTTACTCCTTTAAAAATTTTCTAAAGAACTTTGTAGGAATGCCTTGGTTTTTTCACTTTGCGGATTATCGAAAATCTGCTCGGGTGTGCCCATTTCTTCGATTATACCATCGGCCATAAATATTACCTTGTCGGCAACGCTCTTAGCAAACTCCATTTCGTGAGTAACAACAATCATTGTGCTGTCCTCACTTTTGAGTCCCTTAATAACTCTTAACACCTCGCCCGTGAGTTCAGGGTCAAGCGCACTTGTCGGCTCGTCAAAGCAAAGAATTTCGGGCTCCATCGCGAGCGCTCTCGCAATGGCAACACGTTGTTGCTGACCACCCGAAAGCTCGCAAGGATACGCTTTCAGCTTATCGCTAAGGCCTACCTGCTCGATGAGTTGCTTTGCTTTTTCCTCTATCTCGGCGGGTGTACCCTTTTTAAGAAGTGTGGGCGCCAACGTTATGTTTTTAAGCACGCTGTATTGTGGGAATAAATTAAAGTTTTGGAAAACAAGACCGAAGTGAAGTCTCTTCTCCCTTATCTCTGATTCGAGCAAGGTGTTTTCGTCGTCGGTATCATATAACACCTTATTACTTACCGTAATTTTGCCTTTGTCGGGACGTTCAAGAAAGTTAAGGCAACGAAGCAGGGTTGTTTTACCGCTACCCGATGAGCCGATAATTGCCAAAACCTCGCCCTTTTCAAGCGAAAAGCTTATGCCCTTTAAAACTTCGGTTTTGCCGAATTTTTTATATATGTTTTCAACCTGTAACACTGCCATAGCTTAACCTCTGTAATAGTTTAATTTCTTTTCGATATAACCGAATAGTAACGTTAATACGCCGCTGAACACAAGATAGAATACGCCCGTGTAGAATAACGGCCACAAAAGACCAGCGTTGCGTATGTAATCCTGCGCCGCCCAAATAATCTCATAAACGGTAATGGTGCGTGCAAGCGAGGTATCCTTAACAAGCGTAATAATTTCGTTAGACATTGGCGGAACAATGCGCTTAACAACCTGCATAAGCACTACCCTAAAGAATATTTGTGTTTTGGTCATACCAAGAACGTAGCCTGCCTCGTACTGACCTGCCGATATGCTTTCAATACCGCCACGATATATTTCGGAGAAGTAACAAGAATAGTTAATAACAAAGGCTATAATTGCGGTAACCAGCGGGTCTGCCATATTAAGTGTTCGCATAAGGTCAACAAACCAGTTGGTTGTACCCGATGCCTCAAACATTGACACGAGCAAGCCCGGACCGAAATAAAACACGATTAACTGAAGCATAAGCGGTGTGCCACGAATTATCCAAACAAACGTCTTTACAAGATAGCTAAGCGGTTTGAATTTACTCATCGAGCCGAAGCTTATTATTAGTCCTAACGGTAAAGAAAACAGAAGTGTGAGCCCGAAAAGCTTCAATGTAACTAAAAAGTTTTGCAGCAAATCGAGTGTAACCTGTATAAACATAAAAAATATACCTTTCAAATGACGCAAGTAGAGACCCGTGTTTACGGGCCTCTACCAAACTATATGGGTCAAAATAATTATTTTGTTAATGTAACGCTGTACTTGTCAGCGAGCTTCTGGAGGCTGCCATCAGCCTTCATAGCTGCCATAATTGAGTTGATTTTAGCGGTGAGGTCTGAACCCTTGCGGCAAGCAATTGCATACTCTTCTTCGGTGAGCGAAATGCCAACGCCGAGGTCTGCATAGTTGGTGCCTTCGCCTGTCATAGCGTTAGCCATGGTGATATCAATGATACAAGCATCAGCCTTGCCGGTCTTTACAGCAGACATTGCGTCAGCCTGTGAGCCGTACTCTTTAAACTTGTAGCCGTTCTCTTTTGCGATATCCTTACCGGTTGAACCAGCCTCAACTGCGAAGTTTAGGCCCTTAACAGAATCTGCTGTGGTGTAAGAAGCGAGCTTGTCGTTCTTCATAACGATTACCTGTGCGTTGATTACGTAGGTATCGGTGCAGCTTGCATTTGTCTTAGCTTCATCAGAAAGTGTCATACCGTTCCAAACAACGTCGATCTTCTTGGAGTTTAGTGTTGCCCACTTGTTATCCCAGTCGATTACAACGAACTCAACGTCGATGCCAAGCTCTTTTGCAACAGCCTCGGCAAACTCGGTATCAAAACCGGTCCACTCGCCCTTGTCGTCCTTGTAGTTCATCGGTGCGTACTCGGTCATACCAACAACGAGCTTGCCGTTGTCTTTAATGTACTCAAGGTCGGTTGCGGGTGCGGGTGCGTTGTTGTCGGGTGCTTTTGTCTGACAGCCTGCGAAGCAAGCTACAATCATAAGTGCTGATAAAAGAATTGCTAATAGTTTTTTCATTTTTGTTTTTCTCCTTTTTTGAGGGTCGTGCCCTTAGTTGATGGTACTATTATACTTCACCGAGATGAAGTTGTAAAGTGTTTTTTTTGAAATTTTTTTAAGTTTGTGCAATACGCACAAAAAGAGGTTCACTTTATTGCTTTATTTTGATAAAGTGATGAAGTGAGGGCGTGTTTTTCTTGGTTTTTTGTTGTAAACATGCGGTTTTTATGGTATTATTTGTGTGTTGCATTTGGGTTGGACTTTATATTTTCTTAAAAATTTTATAATTTTTTGAGAAAAATTATGCGAGGTGTATTTACATAAAAACGCAAAAAAGTGAAATATGGGGCAGCATTGCCGCCCTCATACCTAATATAATATTTGGTTTTAGCTTTCTTTTCTCAAAAATCGCACTCGACTATGCGCATCCACTAATAATTTTAGCGGTTCGCTTTACCGTCGCTTTCGCTGTGCTTAATTTGCTGTGGCTCTTTGGCATAGTAAAATTAAACTTTAAAGGCAAAAATCTTAAAAAGATAATACTTATGGCGTTTATGCAGCCGCTTTTATATTTTATATTTGAGCTTTACGGAATCGGCGCCACTTCGAGCGCCATATCGGGTGTTATAATATCCCTTGTGCCCGTTGCGGTAATTTTACTCTCGGCATTTCTTTTAAAGGAAAAGCCTACCGTACGGCAGATAGTTTGCTCGGTAATCTCGCTTGCGGCGGTTGTTACCATAAGCGTACTGTCTAACGACGGCAAGCAGAGTAATATAATTGGTGTTTTGCTGCTTCTCGGTGCGGTGGTTTGCGCCGCCTTCTTTAACATTTTAAGCCGCAGCGAATCGGCAAAGTTTACCCCGTTTGAACGCACCTATATGATGTTTTTGGTCGGCTCGGTAGGATTTAACGTTATCGCCGTCGCCACACTCAGAGGGCAGGTGTTAAGCGAGCTTGCCCGTGCGAGCGCCGCACCTGAATTTTGGGGTGCAATAGGCTACCTTGCGGTGGCGTCAAGCATTGTTGCTTTTATGCTATATAACTACGCCACAACCAAAATAAGCGCCGTTAGAGCCGCATCCTTCTCGAATCTAATAACCGTTGTTTCGGTTTTGGCAGGACTCTTTATAATGAAAGAGCATTTATCGGTACCACAGCTTATCTGTTGCGCCGTAATAATACTCGGCGTATGGGGCGTAAATAAAGAATAGTAGGTAAAATAAAAGAAGGTCACACGTTGTGTGACCTTCTTTTTAATTTGTTTACTTAAATTACTTAAGTTCAACAGTAGCGCCAACCTCAGTAAGCTTGTTCTTGATTTCTTCAGCTTCGTCCTTGCTAACTGCTTCCTTAAGAGTCTTAGGAGCACCGTCAACAAGAGCCTTAGCTTCAGCAAGGCCAAGACCTGTGATTTCACGAACAGCCTTGATAACCTTAATCTTCTCTGCGCCAGCGTTTGCAAGAACAACGTCAAATTCGCTCTTCTCTTCAGCTGCTGCTGCGCCGCCTGCTGCGGGAGCTGCAACTGCAACTGCTGCTGCTGCAGATACGCCAAATTCTTCTTCTACTGCCTTTACGAGCTCAGAAAGCTCAAGAACTGTAAGAGTCTTTAACTCTTCAATGATAGCTGTGATTTTCTCTGATGCCATTTTATTTTCCTCCAAAATGTTTTTTTATTTTTTAATAATTATTCTGCATCGCCTTTATCAACGATGGCCTGCACTGCACGAGCAAATGCTGCGATAGGTGCCTGGAAAGCTCCCAAAACTGTTGCGAGAAGAACCTCTCTGGACGGGAGTTTTGCAAGTGATTTGATTGTTTCTACGTCGATCGGCGCACCGTCAAGATAACCTGCTTTAACCTTGAAATTCTCGTGAGAATCTGCAAATTTGCAGAGAATTCTTGCAGCTGCGACGTGATCTTCCTTAGAAATTGCAATAGCTGTTGTACCTTCAAGTACAGAGTTGATGCTCTCAAGTGCGCTGCCCTCGATAGCACGTGAAAGAAGTGTGTTCTTTACAACGCGGTAATCGATGCCTGCCTCACGAAGCTCCTTACGTAAAACGGTATCATCAGCAACCGAAATACCCTTGTAGTCAACGATTACGCCGGCTACCGAACCCTCGATATCGCTCTTTAGAGTAGCAACTATTTGTTGTTTTTGTTCTAAAACTGAAGCGTTTGGCAATTGTTTCACCTCCGAATAGTAAATAAAAAGCCTATCCTCAGACGTCGAGGATAGGCATAAAAATACTAAGATTTTGTACGCTACACCTCGGTAGGCGGCTTAGCCGTTAGCTCTTATTTTAGAGACCTACTGTCTGCGGAGTTTTGCAACATTGTTATAATATCACACAAGTGTGACTTTGTCAACTATTTTTTATGCGCCGAATTTAGCAACGTTGAGCTTAATTCCGGGGCCCATAGTTGTAGCTATTGTGCAGGACTTAATGTACTGACCCTTTGTAGCGGCCGGCTTAGCCTTAACAATAGCACCCATTAAGGTATCAAAGTTCTCCTGGAGCTTCTGCTCGCCAAAAGAAACCTTGCCTATCGGGCAGTGAATAATGTTTGTCTTATCAAGACGGTACTCAATTTTACCAGCCTTTGCCTCGGTAACAGCCTTAGCAACGTCAGGTGTAACGGTACCTGCCTTAGGTGTAGGCATAAGACCGCGCGGTCCTAAAATCTTACCTAAACGACCAACCATACCCATCATATCAGGTGTTGCAATAACAACATCGAAATCGAGCCAGTTTTCGTTCTGAATTTTTGCAACAAGCTCGTCGCCGCCAACAAAGTCTGCACCTGCAGCCTCAGCGTCCTTAACCTTGTCGCCCTTTGTAAGAACGAGGGTTCTTACAGTTTTACCCGTACCGTTGGGAAGAACTACAGCGCCGCGAACCTGCTGGTCTGCGTGACGTGAGTCAACACCCAAACGAACGTGGATTTCGACAGTCTCGTCGAATTTAGCTGTGCCTGTCTTAATAGCAATAGCAACAGCCTCTTCTACATCGTAAAACTTACCTTTTTCGATAAGATTTACGCTCTCATTATACTTTTTACCGTGTTTCACTTTCTTTTACCTCCCAATAAGTGGTTAAATCGGAAATTTCCTCCCACGAGAGAGTATTAGTCGATCACTTCAATACCCATGCTGCGTGCGGTACCAGCTATCATAGACATAGCTGCTTCTACGTTTGCTGCATTTAAGTCGGGCATCTTCTGTTCTGCGATCTTTCTAACCTGCTCGCTGGTAATCTTGGCAACCTTATTTTTGTTCGGAACGCCCGAACCGCTCTCAATGCCGCAAGCCTTCTTAATAAGAACTGCTGCAGGCGGAGTCTTTGTGATGAAGCTGAATGAACGGTCAGCATAAACGGTAATAACTACCGGGATAATGAGACCTGCGTCATTCTTTGTGCGTTCATTAAACTCCTTGGTGAAAGCCATAATGTTTACGCCGTGCTGACCCAGCGCCGGACCAACAGGGGGAGCCGGAGTGGCCTTACCTGCCGGAATTTGCAATTTGATGTAACCTGTAATTTTTTGAGCCATTGTTTGCACCTCCATTATTCGTGGTAACTAGTGTTTTTACACTTGGCGGAACAGTACTTTTTCCTGTCCCTCCCACCGTGACACCTCTCGGTGCCGGCGGCAAAATAGCCGCTTAATAACAGTATATAACTGTTTATTAACATTTTTAATCAACCAGGGCTATCTGGTCTAAATCCATCTCGACAGGTGTTTGTCTGCCAAAGACGGTAACGAGAACACGTACGCTGTTCTTGGGAATATCGATTTCCTCAACAACACCTTCCATAGTCTCGAACGGTCCGTAAACAACCTTTACGTTGTCGCCAACCTTGTACGGAACCTCGACTGTGTGCTTCTCTACGCCGAGTGCTTCTGCCTCTTTATCTGTAAGAGGAACGGGCTTTGAGGCGGGACCTACAAATCCTGTTACGCCGTGGGTATTTCTTACAACATACCAGCTATCGTCCGTAACAATCATTTTAATAAGAACGTATCCGGGGAAAATCTTGCGTTCAACCTCGCGCACCTTATCGTTTTTGATTTCGGTAACGGTTTCGGTAGGAATCTTCATATCAAATATGAGGTCCTGCATCTTACGGTTTTCAACAATTTTCTCAAGGTCGCTTTTAACCTTGTTTTCATAACCCGAATAGGTATGAATGACATACCATTTTGCATCGTTTATATCTGCCATTTACTGTACCTCCGCTATCTTAGGCTTTGTTTCCTAAAATTAAATCAAGGAGTTCGGCAAGACCGAAGTCTAATGCCCAGATAAATATTCCGATAATAACGCAAATAATCAAAACTATCAATGTGTTTTTAACAACATCGTTAAGGCTCGGCCAAACAATCTTCTTAACCTCGCTCTTATAGTCGCGGAAGAATTGAACCACACGCTTAATTATGGTGGGCTTCTTTTCCTGCTCGCTTACAATCTTATCATTTATAAGTAAATGTGCGATTGCAGCAATAGCGGCTACAAAAAGAGCGGCGGCGATAACGTAAACCACACCTGTATATTCGATGGTTACAGATTTTGAAACCATACGAATGGGGTCTGCGTCAACGAATTTTGCCGGCTTGCTTAATGCAACAACGAGCATATAAATAGCTGCGAACAGACCAAAGCCTGCCGACGCATATTTAACGTTCTTAGCTTTTTTACCAAAGCCGAATGCATTACAAGCAAGTGTTATGAGGCTCAACAAAAATACAAATAAAATTTTTGATGATTTCGCCATAACAACCGTCGGGTCGGTCATATCAAGACCGAACGCCAACTGACCACCCGAGAAAGCAAGTGAACCGAGCTTGTCGGAAACGATAACTGCAAAGTCTACGAAGAATAGAACAATTACAGCTAAAGAAGCGGCAGCTGCCAGATACTGACAAATCTTATTTACAGTTTTCATTGACTGCCTCCTTACTTTGTTTCCTTGTGTACGGTGTGCTTCTTGCAGAACCTGCAGTACTTATTCATTTCAAGTCTGTCGGGGTCGTTCTTCTTGTTTTTCATCGTGTTGTAATTGCGTTGCTTACACTCTGTGCAAGCTAAAGTAACTTTAACTCTCATGACGGCACCTCCCGTTTTACGGAATTTATTTTTGTCTTTTTTAGACAAATAGCCTCCCTCAGCGAAAGCACATATCTACCTCACCCACAACATAAAGCATAGGCGAAATAAAGCACACACAACATGTGCAAAAAATCGCTTAAATCCCTTTTTTTACGCAAAAAAAAAAGACCTTCAGAGGTAAAGCCATTATACCAC
>SVOR01000038.1 GCA_015066295.1 Oscillospiraceae bacterium | reverse complement strand
CATCAACGAGCCTACCGCTGCCGCTTTGGCTTACGGTATTGATAAGGACAATGACCAAAAGGTTATGGTTTATGACCTTGGCGGTGGTACCTTCGACGTATCCATCATCGAAATGGGCGACGGCGTTCAAGAGGTACTCGCTACTGCCGGTAACAACCGTTTAGGTGGTGACGACTTCGATAAGCGCGTTATGGATTGGATAGTTGCAGGCTTTAAGGCTGAAAACGGCATCGACCTTTCAAATGATAAAATGGCTATGCAAAGAATTAAGGAAGCTGCCGAAAAGGCCAAAATCGACCTTTCGGGTATGACTCAGGCCGACATCAACCTTCCCTTCATTACTGCCGATGCTAACGGTCCTAAGCACTATGAAGCAACACTTACACGCGCTAAGTTTAACGAGCTTACTGCCGACCTCGTAGAGGCTACAATGGCACCTGTTCGTCAGGCACTCTCTGACTCGGGTCTTAACAAAAACGAAATCAACAAGGTTCTTATGGTTGGTGGTTCTTCACGTATTCCTGCCGTTCAGGAAGCCGTTAAGGCATTTATCGGTGCCGAGCCCTTCAAGGGCATCAACCCCGACGAATGTGTAGCACTCGGTGCCGCACTTCAGGGTGGTGTTCTCGGCGGCGACGTTAAGGGCTTACTTCTCCTTGATGTTACTCCCCTTTCTCTCGGTATTGAAACCATGGGCGGTATTTCAACCAAGATTATCGACCGCAACACAACCATCCCCGCTAAGAAGAGCCAAATCTTCTCAACCGCTGCCGATAATCAGACCTCGGTTGAGGTACACGTATTACAGGGCGAGCGTGAATTTGCAAGAGATAACAAGACGCTCGGCGTATTCCACCTTGACGGTATTGCTCCTGCAATGCGCGGCGTTCCACAGATTGAGGTTACCTTTGATATAGATGCCAACGGTATCGTTCACGTATCGGCTAAGGACCTTGGCACAGGCAAGGAAAACGATATCACCATTACCGCAAGCACCAATATGTCAAAAGAGGATATTGATAAGGCAGTTAAGGAAGCCGAGGAATATGCAGCAGAGGATAAGAAGCGTCGTGAGGACGTTGATACCCGCAATGCCGCTGACCAGATGATATTCCAGACCGAAAAAGCACTCACCGACATCGGTGACAAGATTTCCGCTGACGAAAAGGCTAAAATCGAAGCCGCTAAGGAAGAGCTTAAAGAGGCCCTCAAGGGCGATGATATTGAGGCTATCAAGCAGAAACAAGAGGCCTTACAAAAAGAGTTTTACGCTGTAAGCGAAAAGCTTTATCAAGCACAAGCTCAAGCACAACAGGCCGCAGGCGCTAACCCCACAGGTGACGCTGCACCCGGTGCCGACAACGTTTACGACGCCGACTTCACCGACGTTGACGATACAAAACAATAATGATAACAAGGGCGGTTCCAACCGCCCTTACCCTATTACATAGGAGAGTTTACCATTGGCTGATAAGAGAGATTACTACGAGGTCCTCGGCGTTGACAAGGGCGTTAGCGAGGACGAACTAAAAAAAGCATATAGAAAAGCGGCAAAGAAATATCACCCCGACCTAAATCCGGGCGACGCTGAGGCTGAAAAAAACTTTAAAGAGGTTAATGAAGCCTATGAGGTTCTTTCCGACTCCGAAAAGCGCGCTCGCTATGACCAATTCGGTCACGCAGGTGTTGACCCCAACTTCGGCGCAGGTGGTGGCGGTGCTTACGGCGGAGGCTTCGGTGGCTTTGACTTTGGCGATTTTGGTGACCTTGGCGACATTTTTGGCAGCTTCTTTGGCGGTGGCGGCAGTGCTCGTCGTAATCCCAACGCACCAAGGCGCGGTAGCGATACCTCGGCCCACGTTATCATTTCTTTTGAAGAGGCGGCTAAGGGCTGTAAAAAGACAATAAAGGTTACGAGAATTGAGAAGTGTAACGACTGCTCGGGCTCGGGTGCCGCTAACGGCTCAAGTCCTAAGACCTGTTCGGTTTGCCGAGGCACAGGTCAGGTTGTTGTTGCACAGCGCACCCCCTTTGGTACCATGCAAACACAGCGCCCGTGTGATACCTGTCGCGGTACGGGTAAAATCATTGATAACCCCTGCTCTACCTGTTCGGGCAAGGGCAGAATTCGTCACACACTTAACGAGGAAATTGATATCCCCGCAGGTATTGACGATAATCAGGTTATTAACATCCGTGGCGGCGGTGACGCAGGTATAAACGGCGGACCAAACGGCGACCTTCGTGTTAATATTACGGTACGTCCCCACCCGATTTTTGAGCGTGACGGCTTCGACGTTTATTGTGAAATCCCCATCACCTTTACGCAGGCGGCCTTGGGTGCTGAAATTACGGTGCCCACCATCGACGGCAAGGTTAAGTTCACAATTCACGAGGGCACACAGCCGGGCGATGAATTTAAGCTCAGAAGTAAAGGCATACAGCGTCTTAACTACTCGGGCAAGGGTGACCAATACGTTAAAATCAACGTCGAGGTACCCA
This sequence comes from Oscillospiraceae bacterium, assembly GCA_015066295.1. Classification (GTDB taxonomy): domain Bacteria; phylum Bacillota; class Clostridia; order Oscillospirales; family Acutalibacteraceae; genus SIG565. The sequence goes on along the minus strand of SVOR01000038.1, from coordinate 7,521 downwards.
AAAACCTATCTAAAGAGCAAAAAGAAGCCCTTAAAAACTTTGAGTCGATATCAAACGACAAAAACTATAAAAAGAAAAAATCCTTCGCCGATAAGCTTAAGGATTTCTTTGATTAAACAAAAAAAGAACCTACGTATTCGTAGGTTCTTTAATTTTATAATTGCCAATCTATCGGCTCATAGCCGCTATTTTTAAGCAGCTCGTTGGTCCTTGAAAAATGCTTACAACCGAAGAAACCATTATACGCCGATAGTGGACTTGGATGCACCGTTGTCAGCTTTGTGTGTATTGGATTTTTAATGATTTTTGCCTTAGTAATGGCATTATTGCCCCAAAGCAGAAAAACAACGGGCGTGTCCTTTTTATCGAGTTCACCAATAATGCGGTCGGTCACCTTCTCCCAGCCCTTGCCCTTGTGACTGTTAGGGTTGCCTGCTCGTACCGTAAGAACGTTGTTGAGCATCAGTACACCCTGCTTTGCCCACTTGGTAAGCTTGCCGTAGTGTGGGGGCTGCACTATGCCCAAATCGTCCTCTAATTCCTTAAACATATTTTTAAGGGATGGTGGCGACTCTACCCCCTCCATCACCGAAAAGCAAAGTCCATGCGCTTGATTTGGGCCATGATATGGGTCTTGCCCGATAATTACAACCCTCGTATCCTCGAAAGACGTATATCTAAGCGCATTAAATATATCATGCATTGGTGGATATATTGTTTTGGTCGCATACTCATTTTTTAAAAACTGCCTAAGTTCTAAATAGTATGACTTTTCCCACTCGTCTTTTAAAATTTCATCCCAATCGTTACCTATATTAACCATCTAAAACACCCCGTTACTTTACGTTTGGGCTTACGGTAGCCGACCAGTTGTTTGCGCAAATTGTTTTACCGTCCTGATTTATAATAAAGGGCAATATCGGCCTTTCAAGCTCTTCGATTTTTTCAATTTTACTACCTAAGTAATCGTTTAAAATTTCTCTAACGGTGTCAAATCTGCTAACAAGACCGCCAAGACGTGCATCCTGAATTTCAAAGCCGCCACGCTTATTTTCCTTAAACCACTGCGCTTTAAACAACTTTTTAAACTTTTGCACACGACAAATCATTTCGGGAATTTGCTCGTTTGCAATTATATTAAGTGCCGCTTTATCGCCATTATGGTAGGCATTATAAATGCGCACACCCATATCACATTTAAGTTCAAGCGCCGCCGCCAAAGCCGCCGCCGTTTCATAAACGTAGGCTGATTTGTTATTCTCTAATTTAGCAAGGCTCTCGTATTTTTCACGATATTTTTTACAATGTTCAGGAGTAAAATCGCCAATGTGGGAATCAAATTTGCCAAGCAATAAATCGTTATAAAGCAAATACTTGCTTGGGTTTTCTGGATGCGGCGTTGGGCGCACAAAATCAAGGGAGCTGAGTTCTATGCAGGCATCGGTGCAGGCAACACCTGTAAGGGTTAGCATATCGTCATCAATCCTTGCCATTACGTCATCGTCGTGGTAGCGCATCTCGGCATATTGGCAAATTACCGGCATAATGCCCTCAAAAGACGCTTCGGCGCCATTATCGCCCCAAGCCGTTACAAAAACATCATCAATACCATGCTCCACCGCTGAGTGAAGCGCACGCTCTGACACCTTTAGACTGTGAATAATTTGCGGTAAAAAACCGCCCCATTTCCAAGCGCCACCCGCAAAGCATATATTGTTGCCCGTTTGCAGATGTCTTTCAAACTGTACGTCATATCCTGCCTTATCGTTGGTGTAGTAATCCCAATAAACAAGCGTTACGTCCTTGTTTATTCTTGTTATCTCATCCATAGATAACGGTTTTCCCGAGTGGTAATTACCATCAACGTCGCGCATAAACATATCGCTCCACATCATCGGTTTAAATCCGTACTTTTTGCAGATTTCGTTTACGCGGTTTAGGTGCTCGCTTAAAATTTCAAACTTGGTTTTAAGCCCGTTTTTATCAAGATACTTGCCGCGGCCCACATTGTGAGCCTCATCCATACCTATATGTATACGCTCAGATTTTACGCACTTGCGCCACGATGCGATAACATCTTCAATAAAGGCATAAACATTTTCATCGCCGCAAAGCAATATGTCTGCCGTATCATTCAAAGGGCTGTAAGCGGGATATTGAAAAATCTGATTAAGGTGCGCAAGGGTCTGAATACAGGGTATTATATCAATACCGAAGCCCTCGCCGAACTCGGCAAGTGCCTTAACCTCTGCCTGAGTATAGCCCATACGCAAATGGCCAAAATAGGGCTGATTATCAACCTCAAAGGTATCCTCATTATATAACTGAATATTATCGTAGCCGAGCAGCGCACTCTGCGCTATAAGCTTCTTAATACGCTCAACGTTCATAACAGCATTGCGAGAATTATCAACCATTATGCCGCAGTTTTTAAAGCGTGAAGTTTCGGTTACAATAAAGTCATTTTCGTCCTTTTTGTTGAGTAAAATTAAAATTCCCCTAAAAAATTCAGCACTAAAACTATATGTTATTTTGGCAGAACTGCCGTTTTTTATCACACATAGCTTGTCGCCCTGCTCGGCCGATAGGCTTATCGCGCCTTCACAGGTGTCACTGAGTTTTATATCAATAATTTGCTCTGTAAATTTAAGTTGCTCATAAAAATTTTTTGCAGATTTTTCTATAAAAATTTTCATAAAATAACCCCCTGCTTTACGCTTTAATTAAAGTATACAGTAATCAATTTCCTTTGTCAACAACAAACGCCAATATATCATTATTACAAATAAAAAAGGTTAAAACCGCCGTCTTAACCTTTTTTTCTTTTAATTATTTTATTATACACCATAAGCCCTATAAGACTCACTGCACCCGTTATTGCATAGAGTAAAACGGCGTCCCAATATTGCCCAACGCCGAGCAAATGTCCTCCAAAGGTTGACGACAACACCGACGGAATGCGCGCTATTAAAGAAATAATTAAAAAACTGCCAAGCTTTATGTCGGTAAGCCCCACAAAATAGGTCAGCAAATCCTTTGGTGTGCCGGGGATAAAGAATAAGAAAAATATAAGATAATTACGCTTTTTTTCGGTGTTGATAAAGCGAAGCTCGTTTATTTTATCAGGCGTGGTAAACACTTCAACAAGCTTTATACCAAAGCGGCGTGTCAGCAAAAACACAATGCTTGATGCTGCCGCAACGCCGATATAACAAATCAGCGTGCCAAGGACGGGACCAAAGGCAAAGCCTGCCGCAGTTTCGACAAACTCACCGGGGATGAGTGCTATAAACACCTGCAAAAACTGTAGTCCCAGCATAACAAAAGGGCCCCACGCACCAAACGAACGTATGTAATCACGAAAGCCCTCTTGCGAAAAGGAGGATAACCAGCCGTAAACAAACCACGTGGCAAGCCCCATTAAAGCGAGCAAAACAAAAACCGAAATAACTGCAAAAATTTTGCGCTTATTATTCATTTTCTCGCCTCCTTATCCTATATTATACACTTATGCGACAAAAGGTGCAATACTTATTAAACTTAAAACACCCGCCCATGTAATTGGGCGGGTGTTTTGAACATAATAGCTCAAATAAAAAGCTTTTAAAAACAAAAATTTATTTTTGTGAGTAGACTTTCATGCCGACCCCTTGATCTTGTATCAAAATATCGCTCGGTAGGCGTAAAAACTTAACAGTAACAAACAAATCACCGGCAGCACCAGATAAGTTGAACATTTGTATGAGATAGATAACCCAAAACCACTCAACACAAACAAACACATTTATGACAGCAAGAATAACTCCCCAAAAAATAACCGGTGCTAAAGCAATAAATATGTAAGATTTTTTATCATAAAAATCCTTGCTACCCGCAAAGGCATACAGTCCTGTAAATCCGTACCTCACTTTTTTCGTTCCGCAAATTTTCATCGCAACACCATGAACGAGTTCGTGGAGAATAATATACAAAAAACTTAGAACTAACAAAGCAACAAACCTAATCATATAGTTTTGCAAACCATTCTCCATACTGAACATAGAAAAAATTGGTACGAAAAAATGCATAGGAACTGCCAACAAAACCGCAATAGCTAAAGCTAACAGATTTACTAACAATGCAATCTTTTTGTCTTTTTGAAGGTCAATAGCATATATTTTTTTATAACCTTCAGGTAAACATTCAACCGATTTCATATAATCACCGACCTTTACGTGCATTATAACATAAAAGCGGCGATAAATCAATGCGAAGCATTGTATGTAATCCGACGAAGTCGGAATGTAATCGTCTCGAAGAGATGTATGTAATCAATCCGAAGGAATGAACATACAAAGCTTTCGCTTTGATGACATACAGTTCGCTATGCAACTGATTACATACGCCTTGCGGCGATTACATGCCAATCCTTCGGATTGGATAAAAATAAGACAGTCCGAAGACTGTCTTATTTTTTTGGCACGCCATACTGGATTCGAACCAGCGACACCCGGCGTCGGAGGCCGGTGCTCTATCCAACTGAGCTAATGGCGCTAATATTAAAACCTGCCGCTATCCTTTAAAATTTTAAGCTTGAGCACAGCGGTTTGGGTTTTTGCATCCTTTATCTCTCCCGACAAAACGCGCTCGAGAGCCTCGTTAAAGGGCATTTTAATAACGTCTAAAAATTCGTCGTCATCGGGGTCGGTTTCGCCAAAGGTTAAATTCTTGGCGGCATAAATATAAATTACCTCGTCGCAATAGCCGGGTGTCGGGTAAAGCTCGCCCAAAAAGACAAACTCACCTGCCACGGCGCCCGTTTCTTCTCTGAGCTCTCGCTTGCCGCATTCAAGCGGTGCCTCCTCTTTGCTATCACGCTTGCCTGCGGGTATTTCCAAAATCTCCTCCATGTAAGGGTAGCGAAACTGCTTTACAAGAAGTATTTCATCCTGGTCGGTCAGCGCCGCAACGCATACCCCACCGGGATGCTCAACAACCTCTCTGAGTGCCGTTTTGCCGTTGGGAAGAAGGGCATCGTCGACCCTTAAATTTATTATTTTGCCGTTATATACATATTTCTTTGCGAGTTGTTTTTCGGTTAAATTCATTATTTGCTCCTTAACTTAATAAAATATACTGAAAGGGTGATTTTAATGAATAAAATAATTATGGACAGACCTTATGATTACATAGCGCTTAAAAATGCCGTTAAAGGACTCCTCGAGGAATACCCGTTTATTCACGTAGAAACCATCGGTAAGGCGGTTTCGGGAAAGGATATTATAGCCATAAAAATCGGACGAGCCGACGAATACGTGCTGTATGCAGGCGCCTTTCACGGAAGCGAGCATATAACCGAAAGCCTGTTGCTTAAATTTACCGAACAGCTATGCTTTGCGCTAAAATCGGGTAGCTCGCTTTCGGGACTTGATATGCGTCGGGTAATGATGGGCAGAGGTTTAATTATTGTCCCCTGCGTTAATCCCGACGGGGTTGAAATTAGCCTGCACGGCCCGTCGGTCAGCGGATATATGGCAAATAAGGTTGCCGCGCTTTGCCTTAATAATCACAAAAAATGGAACGCCAATATGCGTGGTGTTGATATTAACCATAACTTTGATGCCGGTTGGCAAACGCTGCACGAATTAGAACAAAAAAGCGGCATCTACGGTCCTGCTATGACGCGCTACGGCGGTCACAAACCGACAAGCGAGCCCGAAACGAAAGCCATCACCGACCTATGCGACACCTACCCTATTCGTCACGCACTCGCCTTTCATTCACAGGGCGAGGTAATATACTCGGGCTTTGATAATATAAGCGTACCGCGAATGCAAAAAATGGCGGAAATAATGTCGAGTGTGTCGGGCTATGCGCTCGATAATCCATCAGGGCTTGCCGTCGGCGGTGGGTTTAAGGACTGGTTTATAAAGAAGTACCGTCGCCCCGCCTTTACGGTCGAGGTCGGTCTTGGTGAAAACCCGTTGCCGAGCGAGGATATTGCCAAAATTTATAGCGATTTATGTGAAATGCTGGTGCTTTGCCTCGCTATGTAATATTCTAACACTCATTGGTATCTATTTCAATAGCAAAATTTCGACTAAAATTCAATATTTTTTTGCAAAAATAATTGATTTATACAAAAAAAATAATTATAATAGTATTATTAAATTATTATGAAGAGGATGTTCAAATTGGATAGCAACGTAAGACCACAGAATATGCAAAGAATTACAACAAAAGCTTTAGCCGATGCCTTTATTGAAGAACAGGTTGCCGCCGTTAGAAAGCAGGTTGGCGACAAAAAGGTACTGCTCGCCCTCTCGGGCGGTGTTGACTCATCGGTTGTAGCTGCTCTTTTAATTAAGGCTATTGGCAAGCAGCTCGTTTGCGTGCACGTTAATCACGGACTTATGCGCAAGGACGAGTCAGAAAACGTAATTAAAATCTTCAAGGACGAATTGGACGCCAACCTAATTTACGTTGACGCTACCGACCGCTTCCTTGACCTATTAGCAGGCGTTAGCGAGCCCGAGAGAAAAAGAAAGATTATCGGTGCTGAATTTATAAACGTTTTTGCTGACGAGGCAAGAAAGCTTGAGGACATCACCTATTTAGCGCAGGGTACAATTTACCCTGATATACTCGAAAGCATTAAGCAGGCTGAGGGTAAAAAAGCTGTTAAATCGCACCACAACGTTGGCGGCTTGCCCGAGGATTTACAGTTCGAGCTTGTTGAGCCTATTAAGCTTCTCTTTAAGGACGAGGTTCGCGTTGTTGGTGAAGCATTGGGACTTCCGCATGCTATGGTTTACCGTCAACCCTTCCCCGGCCCCGGTCTTGGTGTTCGTTGCCTTGGTGCTATTACCAGAGACCGCCTACACGCACTTCGCGAAGCCGATGCCATTTTGCGTGAAGAGTTTGATAACTTCGGCCTTGCTGAGAAGGTTTGGCAATACTTTATTGTAGTGCCCGATATTAAGAGCGTTGGCGTTAAGGACGAAAGCCGTTATGAAGGCTGGCCCGCAATTATCCGCGCCGTAAACACCACCGACGCTATGACCGCAACTATCGAAGAAATCCCTTACAATGTACTTCATAAGATAACCGACAGAATTACCAAAGAGGTTGAGGGCATCAACCGCGTGCTTATGGATTTAACACCCAAGCCTGTTGGTACGATAGAATGGGAATAAGGCGAACGCCTTATTCCCATTCTATCAGTTATGATTGCCTCACGGCAAACTATGAGTTATAAGATGCCCTGCATCGTTATGAGTTGCCTTGCGGCAACGCTGTTATTTTTTAGGCAATCATATCATAACATTTGGCGTAGCCAAATTTATAACTCTAAACTCAAAGAGGATAAAGTTTATGGCGGATAGTATTTTAAGAGAAAAATCAAAAGCGTTTGCAAACGGGTGTTGCGCTTAGGGATGAAATGCCTTAAAAAGTAAATTTTTGCAGACTAATGTGTTAAAAAGCCGCGGTACGCGTCAGCGTTACCGCGGCTTTTCGCCTTTTATTCCACTAAAAATTTAT
>SVOR01000006.1 GCA_015066295.1 Oscillospiraceae bacterium | reverse complement strand
TTCTGATTGCACCTTGCACGAACTGTCTGCCACGACTTTGCACCCTTGGTTCGTTTGGCATCATACTCGTCTGGGGACTTGGGTTTGATACGATAATACTCGTCTATAAACTCCTCCACATACTGCCTTCTGATTTCTTCGGGGGAAGGACGGTAGGTTGGGTAGTTTTCTTCCAACCATTCCGATAAATTGATTTTATACTTTTGCTTGATAACGGGGTGCGGAGGCATACCTTTCTTTTTGAAATCGGATACGGTTGGGTTCCGACCGTTCTCTTCGGCGAACTGCTCCACACGGTCTCGTATAGACTTATCTGTCCAGTGTATGATGGGCAATTCGTTCGCCAAATCCTCCAATTTCTCGATTATCTCTTCATTGCCCTCAATTCCTTGAAGTTGCTGAATTGCCTTATGTAATGCGGTTTTTCTCGTCATTGCTACTCACCCTTTTTAGAGTTTTCGCCTCACTATACTCGTTCCAATGATAATTGGCGAAATTAGGCGCTATTTAAGAGATAATAACCCGATCAGAGTCAGTCGCTCAATAAAAGATACAGCTTATCGGGCAATGCAGGTAAAGGAAAAATTAACAAATAAATTTAAGCGCGAGCCAACTATTAAGGAAATTTCTGATGATATGGAACTACCTGCAGCCGACGTAGTTATTGCGCTCGAAAGCATCGTTGACCCTGTGTCACTATATGAGCCCATATATTCAGAGGGCGGCGATACTATTTGTGTTTTAGACCAAATTGGCGATAATAATGACGACCGAAATTGGTTGCAGGAAATCTGTTTTAAAGAGGCAATAAAAAATTTAAGTGAGCGCGAAAAAAATATACTGTCTTTACGCTTTATGCGAGGTATGACGCAGATGGAGGTTTCTGAAGAAATCGGTATTTCTCAGGCTCAGGTGTCAAGACTCGAAAAGTTTGCGATAGAAAAAATTAAAAGTTAATTTTAATATAAAAAAATCATATAAATTATTGGAGGGATTTATATGATTTGTAAGGTTGATGATTTAAGAGAAAAACAGGTGGTTTGTGTCAAAAACGGTTCGGTAATTGGTGCTGTTTCTGACGTCGAGTTTAACACCGAAAGCGGAACGATAACCTCACTTGTTATATACGGAAAACACTCGTTTTTAGGGCTTTTCGGCAAGGAAAATGATATTATAATTCCTTGGTCGGAAATCGAGGTTATCGGCAACGAAACAATTTTAGTAAAAACAGAAAAATTTTAGTCAATTTGCTTCCTTTTATATTTTTAAACTTAATTTTACTGAAATAAAAAAAGTAAAATTACAAAGATTAAAATATAAAGGGAAGTGATTTTTTTTGAGAAAATTTTTTAGGATACTGTCATTATCGTTGTTTGTCCTGTGTATTGCTCTGTACAGCGTTTTATTCGCCGCCAGAAGTAATATAAATGATAACTATAAAATAAGCGCGTCGGACGAATTTTCGGTAAAAACCGTTGTACCGATAAAGGTTACTTATTGCGGCAAAAACATCAAAAATGCATCGAATAATTTTAATGTTGGCGAAAAATTCGACGTAGAAATGAAAATGTTTGGTATTATTCCCGTTGCAAAGGCGAACGTTGAGGTAGTAGACGATATTTACGTTTTACCGCTTGGGATTCCTTTTGGTATGAAAATATATACCAAGGGAGTTTTGGTGGTCGATTTAACCGATGTTGATACAACAAACGGTTATCAAAGCCCTGCCAAAAAAGCGGGACTTAAAATTGGGGACCTAATAATTTCGGTTAACGGGCAAAAGGTCTATTCCAATGCCGACGTCAGCGAAATTATAGAAAAATCAGAGGGTAGGGAATTAACTCTGCTTATTGAACGCAATTCCAAAACAAAAACAATAAAATTCAAACCTCAAAAGTCGGTTAGCAGTAGGGTATATAAGGCGGGAATCTGGGTGCGAGACAGCTCGGCAGGAATTGGAACTCTAACCTTTTATTCTCCTGCAACCGATATTGTGTGCGGCCTCGGTCATGGTGTCTGTGATAACGATACGGGCAAGCTTTTAAAAATCAATTCGGGCGAAATATATTCGGCAGAAATTATATCTTTAAACAAGGCAAAAACCGGCTCACCGGGTGAGCTAAAAGGAAAAATAACAAACAATAAATATGCAAATATATTAAAGAATTGTTACGAGGGTGTATATGGAATTTGTGAAGAGAATTTTGATACCTCGTGCGTGATACCCGTAGCACTTAAACAAGAGGTAGAAAACGGCAAGGCATATATTATTACCACTATTGATGGCACTGCACCGACTCTGTATACCTGTAACGTGCGTAAAATTAAGGGTACAAACAATCAAAATCTCTTAATTGAAATTACAGACAAGGAGCTTTTAAAGGCCACAGGCGGCATTTTGCAGGGAATGTCGGGTAGTCCAATTATCCAAAATGGCAAGCTCGTAGGTGCCGTTACCCATGTTTTAGTTGACGACCCTACAAGGGGATATGGAATCTTTGCAGAAAATATGCTAAAAACAGCGCAAAGCGTGGCAGATTGGTCTAATGCATCGAAAGTCAAGGAAGCTTCATAGTAAAATAATAACAAAATCGATTTTTAATATAGAAACCCTTCTTAGCAGAAGGGTTTCTATTGTGCTATAAATTATTGAAATGTCTGATAATTTATGTTATAATGTAAAAAATAAAATTTAAATAAATTGGAGGCACATTATGCAATATTTTTTATATAAGCACACAAAAGAAGATTTTGTTAAAGATTTTGATGAACCAGGTTATTTTGATTATGATGATGATGTTTGTGTTTTTCCAGCATTTCATTATTGCGAGAATTGCAATACTGAAATATTAGGTCTGTGGGAATTTTATAATCTTTATACTTATGCTTATACAAAATATAAGAAATATTCTTATTCAGAACGTGCTTTGTATAAAAACCGTGGAGAAGCTGATGCAAACAAAAAGAAAATTGATTTTAATTTAGAAGTTTTTATTAACGGAAAAATTTATGATGATGAAAACCTTAAAGATTTATGTTCTTTTTCTTTGTTGAGTGAAATTGAATTGAAGTTTTATGAAGAAGAAGATTTTGAAGAAAATGTAGTTGATTGTAGAAATATATCTACTTATAAAAGATACGATTACGTTGATAAGCCATTATTAAAAACACTAAATGACTATACTGTATCTAAAGAATATAGATTAATTTTACAGTATCGCAATGAAATGATAAATTTTATCAACTTAGATGTATGTCCTGTGTGTGGTAAAAAAATTGTAGATAATAGTTTTCATCAAGTAGTTCCCACATGTGTAGTAGGCCGTATTTGCTATCCGGAAAAAAATTTTTCATTAGAGCAAATATTGAATTCGTCAAAAAAAGAGCGTGAAAACTTATTTTGTGATTTGTCAGTCAAAAAATTTGATGATTTTAGTCAAAAAAACAGTTCGTTTGCAAGCGAAACCATAGAAAATGTTGATTGTACCGATTTGAAAAAATATCTTTTTCACCTTATGAATTTAGAAAATGGTATTTTTTCACTTTCTCAAAGACTTAAATATCTGTATGAAATTGGTATAGTCGCGGATAAAGATGCTATGGCTTCGGAAAAAATTCACTTGATGAGTTTAGGCAATAAGCACAAAGAAGCATTAAGACAGTATGAGGAATTTAAAAATTCTAGGAATTCAAAAGCACTTAATCTTGATGATATTCCTATTATTTTACCCCAAAAGCCGATTAAACCACTAAAACCAGAAACACCCATATTGTATGAAGCAGGTCTTTTTAATAAGAAAAAAATAAAAGCTCAAAACATTCAAATAATGCAAGAATATGAGAATGAACTATCTTTATTTGAAGAGGAAGAAATTAAATATAAAGCCGAGTTAGCAACATATTATAATGAAATAGAACGTTTAAAAGCTGAACAAAAAGAAAGCTATCAGAGAGAAATTGATAGAATTAACAGTGAATACGAAGAAAAATTGACCGAATTAAAGATTAAATATGAAAATGCGTTGTTGGAATTTGATAAATTAAAAGACGATGCAAAAAGTTTTGTTACACAAGAGAAAGTTTTGAGTGATTTTATAAATAAAGAAATTACCAACACTGAAAATATGTTGAGAAATTTTTATGAAGCTCGCAATAAAATGTACTCATATAATATAGTTTATTCTAAGTATAGAGATTTGGTTTCTGTGGCCACCTTTTATGAGTATTTTGATTCAGGACGTTGTAAAGAATTGGAAGGCTCTGATGGAGCCTATAACATTTATGAAAATGAAATACGTATGAATACAGTTGTATCTCAGTTAACTCAAATAATTGAATCTTTAGAACAAGTAAAACAAAATCAGTATATGATATATACGGCTATCCAAGAAACAAACAGATTATTATCGTCTTTAAATGCTTCAATGAATAAAGCGGTAAGCTCGTTGTCTGCAATTAAGAATAACACAACAGATATGAAAACATATATGTCCCAAATTGCTGACAATACAGAAGTTATTGCTTACAACACTGAAGTTGCTGCTTTTTACTCAAAGAAAAACGCAGAACTTACAAATGCACTTGGCTATATGGTTGCGTTAAGTTAATTGTTTTATTGGGGAATTGTACTATGAAAGCAAAAGAAGAAATTATAGTTCGCAAAGAAATGGTTCTTATGCATGAAGAGTTTCTATCTGCATTAGATAAAGCTGTGGAGGCCGAGAACTATGTTGAAGCAACTTGGTTGTGTTATTCAATATTCGAACAACGTATAACAAGACTAATAGAAAAGCATATTTCTTTTTGTCCTCGCAAAAAGAAGACAAAAGGTGTTCCGGCCTCTATTACAACTAGAATATCGTGTTTAAAAAAATTGGTTTCAAGTAAATATGGTGGCTATGAATTTTTCGATAAAAATATTTTGATTGAAATAGAAAAATGGTGCAATAAAAGAAATGATCTTGTTCATGGCTTAGTTTCAATAGAGCATTATAAAAAATATGATAGTGAGTTTAAAGATTTGGCAATTAACGGAACCCCTTTAGTTAAAAAATTATACAAAGAAGCATCAAAATTTAGAAAATGGTATTATGCTAAGAACCAATTTGGTGTATTTCCAAATATAAAATGTAGATGTACGCAAAAATGTATTATGGAATAAAATTATTCAAAAAATGTTAGTCTTAATATAACACGTATGAAAAATGTTGATTACTTATAATACAAAGAAATCGTGCCAATTAGGTACGGTTTCTTTGCGTTTAAGTGGGAAATTAGAAAATAATCGTTATAAAAAACGTGTTGTATCCTACTTGACACACTCGTGAGCGGAAGTCCAATTTTACAAAACGGAAAGATTATCGGCGCTGTAACCCACGTCCTTGTAGATGACGCCACCAAAGGCTACGGCATTTATGCCGAAACTATGCTTGCAACGGCGCAAGGTGTGGCGGATAAACAATTAAAAGAGGCATCATAAATAAAAAGCAAGTCAAAAACGACTTGCTTTTTATTATTCCATGCCTAACAACCAATTAACAGAAACTTTTAGAATTTTAGAAAGTTCTCTAAGCTCGTAATCAGCAACGAATCTAGTACCAATTTCAATTCTTGAAATACTGTCACGTTCAATAATTATTCCGTTTATTTGTAGTTGAGCTGCCAAGTCACTTTGAGTTAATCTTAATTTGCATCTCGCTTCGTGAATCCTGTCTCCGCAAATGTTTTTCTTTCCGTTGTAATCATAAATCTTCATATAACTATCATCTCCCAAAATATGTTAAAGATACGAATGTATCTTGACATTAACATATTTTGCAGCTATAATTGTGTTAAAGATAAGAATTTATCAAAATGCTATCGGAGTTTGCGTTTTTTGTGCGGTTACTTCGGTAGCCGCACTTTTTATTTTTGGGGGGAATTTTTGTGTTTAATGAAAACACAAATTATGGAAATTTAGAACTGGATATAATCAACACCGCATATTTTCATTGTAGAAATCGAGATTTTGAAAAAGCATACAATTTGATTAATAGTTTTGTTGAAAAATACAGAATATCATTTTATCCAATAATTTGCCTAAATCTTGAAAAATATGAAGAGGCATATATCTATTATAATTCCACCTTTCGAGATGAAAGCGTGGAACAAATAAATTTGGGCGATGATGAATTCATCCAAAAATGCGCTTATTCGCTGGTTCTGTGTATCAAGGCTTTTGAATTTCAAAAAGAAATGGATGACGCTTTAAATATATATAATATTGATGAAAATAAAAAAGTTAGCATTAGTCAATATTTAAATGCAATAGAAATAGCAAGCCAAAATCTAAATAATGGAGAATATGTTATTTCAAGAAATTATTTTAAAAAAGCGTTGAAAATAGCAAATTTTGATCCAAGTTTATGGTTGGATTTCGCCAGTACTTATTATACCGAATTTATAGCTGAGGAATCGCATTTTAATTTAATTGAGGCATATATGGCTTTGAAGTGCGCAACAATTCTTGAAGAAAATGATGTAGAAACTCCTGTAAGTGAATATGATTTTCAGTTACATTATTCATTTTTAAATATTATTTTTAAACTAAAAGCTTTAGGCTTAGAACAGCCAAAATTAGTTTCAAAAGAAATTTCAAAATTAAAAGCTTGCGCTTCATCACAAATGGAAATGAACACTGCTGTGCAGTTAGAGATAAATATTAAAGGCATTGAACGTGATTTTCCATTCTAATAATAAGTAAAATTCCATCACAAATATTTAAGGAGAGAACATGCAATGAATGATTACATAATTTCTGTATTAAATCAATTTGAACGACTATTAAAAGAAATTAATGATTTTAATACCAGAGCGAGTTTTAAAAGAATCGATTCAGGCTTGCAAGTGATAATTCCAACACCATATAAAAAAGAAGATATTGATATATTTGTTCTTAATGCCAATGATAAAACTTTTTTTGTTACCCATCTTTTGCCAATATCAGAAGATAACTCTTTTGATAGCACTGAGGCAGTGTATACTATAAAAAGTGTGTTAAATAAATGTAGTGAATATTTAATAAAAACGCAACCTAAATATAAGAAGCCTGTAATAACTTCAGAAATGACAAGTTCAAAGAGAGTAGACGTCATTTTTGGCACTGCAATTACTTCAAATTTAGATTGGGATACTCATGCGCTATTGGAAGCTTTCGTACATGTTTATTCACTTATCTATATGTTTTATGGGCAATTAGAATCGCTTGATAACGAAAACATTCCCCAAAAACATGATTCGAATCAGGGCTGTTATATTGCTACTGCGGTTTATGGCTCCTACGACTGCCCTCAAGTATGGACTCTACGTCGCTATCGTGACTACACTCTTGCTGAAACTTGGCACGGTAGAGCATTTATTAAAACATACTATGCAATCAGCCCCACACTCGTAAAATGGTTCGGTCATACCGAATGGTTTAAGAAGATGTGGCAAGGAAAACTCGACCGAATGGTTGCTAAATTGCAAACCAATGGTGTCGAATCTACCCCTTACGAAGATAAAGAGTGGTAAAGCATGTGTGATTTGTTGGTCCTATATTGACACACTCGTGAGCGGAAGTCCAATTTTACAAAACGGAAAGATTATCGGCGCCGTTACCCACGTGCTTATTGACGACAGTGCAAAAGGGTACGGCATTTTTGCCGAAACTATGCTTGCAATGGCGCAAAGCGTAGCAGATAAACAATTAAAAGAGGCATCGTAAAAAGCATCCCGATTAATTTCGGGATGCTTAAATTTATAGATATTGTTTTGTAAATCTGCGGGGGGAAACACCTGTATGTTTTTTAAAGAAACGAATAAAGTAATTCGTATCGTTAAATCCGCATTTGTCAGATACTTCATTTACGGTGTAATAACCGCTAAGAAGATATTCTTTTGCATAATTAAGGCGAATTTCGTCGCGATATTCCATAGGGGAAACGCCGTAAAGCTTTGTCCACTCGCGGCGGAAGTTGGTGACACTCATATTGGTAAGATTAGAGAGCAAATTTAGGTTTAACTGAGAATTAAAGTTCTTATCAATATATTCCTTAGCAGGCATAAGTCTTGCGCGCGCATTGGCGTTGTACTCCTTTTCGCTCAGTTCACTTAAAAAGTTTGCAGTAATCTCGTATAGATTTGCGAGCGAATACATTTCATAGCAGTTGTTTTTTAGCCGCCAATGCATTATAAGCTTTTTAAAAATGTGGCGGTAGATTTCAGAGTTATCACTTTTTAAAATGCAAAAATCACCCTCTAAAAACGAAAGGCTAGAAGATGCTTCGTTAATATCAAAATTTACGGTATAGTGCCTAAAATCACCCTTGGTTTGTATTGTGTAAACGGCATTTGCTTTTAAGAAAATTATCTGACCACCGCTTACCTTAATTACTTTTCCGTTAGAAAATACATACTCTGCTTCACCGTCAATACAGTATACGAAACCGTAATTTTTTCGCCCGTCAAGACGGCTGCAAACGTTGATTTTATTCAAAATAAATTCATGCGCAAACTCAATATGATTAATATCAATATAAAAGGAATCATTTAGTGCCATAATTTTGCCCCCCTTTTGCTTGATATTTTACAATAATAAGGGACTTTTGTCAATTAAATTATGGACAAATTGTGCTATTTTTTACTCATTTGTGTATTGCAAAGATTTTCTAAATATTTAAAATAATAATTAAGGAGTGATAAATATGAAAAAAGCAAAAATCGCAGTAGTTACACTTGGACATTATATTTATTTTAATCAGTTTGAAAATTTAAGAAGCGAACTGATGCAAAAGGCAGATGAATTCATAGAACTAATCGATAAAGATAATTGTGACGTTTTTAACGCCGGTTATATTGATTGTGTTGAGGAAGCATTTGAATCGGTTCAGAAGGTAAAGAAAGAGGATGCAGATTTATTGTTTGTTATCCTTTCAACCTACGTACCGTCTGCTGTATGTGTACCCTTTGCACGTTATCTTGATATTCCTCAGGTGCTTGTTGGTATTCAGCCGCTTGAGCACCTTGATTATTCACACACAACTACATATATGCAGCTTGTTAATGATGATATTTGTGCTATGCCCGAAATTGCAGGTGTGTATGAGCGTTTAGGCAAAAAAATACCCTCTTGTATTGTAGGTGCTTCGTCACAAACCGACAGATTAAAGAAAGAAATTAACGAATGGATTTTGGCAGCCAACGCTATGGCAGGCTTTAAGTATGAAACCTTTGGTTACCTTGGCCACACATACGAAGGTATGTATGATATGCACACCGACCCAACCGCATTTACAGCAACCTTTGGCGCTCACGCAAAAATGATTGAAATTTGCGAATTGTGGGACCTTTCTAATTCGGTAACAAATGAGGAAATTGACGCTCAGATTGACGAAATCACCAATATCTTTGAGATTTGTGACCCGTCAATTGATCCGTTGACCGACTACGTTAAGAGAGAAGACCTTGAGTTTTCTGCAAGACAGGCAGTAGCTTTAAAGAAACTTGTTGACAATAACAAACTATCTGCATTGGCTTATTATTATAAGAGTGAGCCGGGCAACCCTTACGAGGCATTGGCTGCAAACTTAATTATCGGTAACACACTGCTTACTTCATCAGGCATACCGCTTGCAGGCGAAGCAGACCTTAAAACTGCAGCCGCAATGCACATTATGAAGAGCGTTGGCGGCGGCGGTTCATTTGCTGAAATCCACCCCTTCGACGTATGTGATGACGTTGTACTTATCGGCCACGACGGCCCTCACAATATACAGATAGCCGAAGGCAAGCCGAGACTTCGCAAGCTTAAAAAATATCACGGTAAATCAGGTAGCGGTATCGGTGTTGAGTTCTCACTCAAATCAGGCCCTATGACAGTTGTTAGTATCAACGTTGACAGAAACGGTAAATTCCGTATGATTGCTGCTGAAGGTACTTCAATTGCCGGCGATATACCGCAGACCGGTAATACCAATACACGTGTAAGCTTTGGTTGCCCGATTGGTGAATTCCTTGAGCGTTGGTGTGAAGCAGGTCCTACACACCATATGGCACTTGGCACAGGACATCATATGGGTACACTCCGCAAATTCTCAAAAATCAGTGGTATTGAACTTATCGAAGTAAAATAAGAGGTGTCTTATGTTTAAAAACATTACGTTAGAACTTAGCCTAAAACCGTTTAAAAAGACCGACGATGAATATATTAAAGGTGTTTGCGCGAAGATTTTTGAGCAGTGGCACGCGCTTCTTAAAAACCGCGAAAGCATTTCTATTATGCTTTGGGTAGGCGACGGCAGTGAAATACTTGACTACGCGGGTGATATGGATGATACCTTTGAATGGTGCAGATTTTTAGGTAATGCAAACGTACCGCTTTTAGGTGATGACGAGGCGCCCTATACCTCAATTCACGATAGAAAACAGAACTACATCCCCGATGCCCCCGTATTTAGATACAAAGATTTAAAAAAGGTTATCGACTACCTAAAATCCGAGGGTAAAAAGGCTTTCCCGAACAGTGAAATTCGTGTGGGCGAAACCTTTGATATCGGCCCTGAGTTTGCTATTTCTGACTTTAAGTACAACCGCCACACCGAAATTATTAGGGCGGTAAGATTTGACAGTTTTGGATTTATTGATTCGACGGCCGAACTACATGCCGATAACCGCAAATATGCCGCTTATCCTTGCGGTATCCCCGAAGGCACACCTTTTGGTAAATTCCTTGGTATGCAGTCGCATGAGTTTCTTACCGATATGGGCTTTGATTACCTATGGCTTTCTAACGGTCTTGGCTTTAGTGCCGATCCGTGGTCTAAAACGGGTAAGATTTTTGATGGTGAAAACTACTATATTGATAAACTTGACGAAACAAAGCGTAAGGTTTTTGATTTCTGGAAACTTTTCAGAGAGGGTTGCAGTTTTCCGCTTGAAACAAGAGGCACTAATAATTCGGTAGGTATAGACTATGCAAGTGACGGCGTGCCGCTTTATGATATTTATAATGCAGGTTTAAACATAACCGCACCGCCTAACTCACCTTGGGCAGCTCTTACTGACGACGTTGGTCTTGAAATGATGGGTCATATGACACGCGTTTGTGAATTGCCAAACGATAGATTTCCGTTTAGATACTACGTGCATGACCCGTGGTGGATAAACTCACCCTGGTACGACCGTTATGACGGCGCACCGAGTGACATCTATTTACCTGCATCAATTTCGCGTATAAACGAAAAAGGTGAGGTAGAGAGTGCAAACTCACTTAATGTTTTATCTATTGATAATTCCTACGGTAATATGCCCGATGCCTGTGTAAACGAGCCGTTGCCGCATTTACTTAAGGCCGAAAAGAATGCGCCTGATGCACCTGCACCGCTCGTTTGGGTATATCCAATGCGCGAGTATACAACTACACACGATGAAACGGTTATCAGAGAAATGAATCTTGGCGATAACTTCGTTTGCGATAACATAAACGATGGTTTCCCACTTTGCTGTGTAGTTTCAACCGATAACTTTTTGAAGCATAACGTTGATGTTTATAAAAATAGTGTGCTGTTGTCACCCGTACCCGAAACACCTGCAGTGCTTAAAAAAATAACTGATTTTGCATCAAAGGGCATCGGTGTTATCGTTTACGGCACCAAGCAAAAATTAGTAAATATACCCGAGCAAAACGGAATATTTAAGGTAGATGTTGAAGACAAAACCGCATCACTTCGCAAACTGATGACAGAGTTTGGTTACGTTATAAACTTTGACAAGAAAAAGGATGGTATTAAACCACCAACAATGTCCATTTCAAGATATGATAACGGCTTACTTCTTTCGGTTTATAACTGCAACACTACCACCAACACGCTTCTTAAATTCCCACTTGGTGCGCCCATTCTTTGCGGTAGAGATACCGAAATAATTGACGGTGCCGCCGTTTATAACTTTAGCCGTGGTGAGCAACGCGAGTGTCGCATATTTGTAGAACAAGAGTCGGGCGTAGTCACCTGCCGCGAAAAGCCACCTGTAAATGCTATGTATCGTCGCTCGATTTTGCTTTCGGGTCTTGAGAATGCAACGGTTAGATTGTTCACCGAAAAGGGATGCGATGCTATCGTTTCACTTGCAAAGAATATTGATATAACACCTGAATTTGCAGATAACTTTGCTTGGGTTGCAAACGAAAAAGGTGAAACATATTTAGAGGGCAAGAATATTAGCGGTCAATTCTTCTTCTCGATGGGCAAGAAAAATAAATAATAAAAATCCACCCGCCCGGCGGGTGGATTTTTTATTTTGTAAAATAGTGTAAAGTATGATATAATAATGTCGTAAAATCTAATTAACGGGATGATGAATTTGAGGGTAGTAATTAGTATTGTTTTAACGTTATCGCTATTGCTTTGTTTGGTGGGGTGTGAACAAATGGTGCCGCAAGAAAATAATAGCAGTATTGAAAACGAGCCGATAAATCCAACTCTTGAAGTGATTGTTGAAGAACAAATGAGCAATATGACGCTCGATGAAAAAATTGCTCAGATGCTTATAATCTCGCATTCGGGATATAGCGTGGATGAGCAACTGCTAAACGAAATTAAAACAGTCAAGCCGGGCGGCTTCATTCTATTTGATAATAACATTTCTGACTATACCTCAACTAAGAAATTCGTCGAAACTTTGCAAGAAAATTCTCAAATACCGCTAATTATTTCTATTGACCAAGAGGGCGGACGGGTTCAGAGAATGAAATCACTCACGTCACCTCGTGCAACCAACATTCCCTATATGCGTGAGCTTGGCGATACGGGTGATTGTGAATTGGCCCGTCAGGTTGGACGTGTTATCGCGAAGGAATTGCGCACGATAGGAGTAAATGTTGTATATGCTCCGGTTGTTGATATTTCCCGTAAAGATGGCAAGGATTTTATTGGCGAGCGCAGCTTTGGTACATCGGCTAAACTGGTAAGCGATATGGCAATAAGTCTGGCAAACGGATTGGAGCAAAATGGGGTAGTGGCAACATATAAGCATTTTCCGGGACATGGTGCTACTGTGACCGATTCCCATAAAAAATTACCCGTTATAAACAAGTCATTAAAGGAACTAAAAAGCAAAGAGCTTGTGCCGTATGAAGCCGCCATAAAAAGTGGCGCAAAAATAATTATGGTAGGTCATTTGTCGGCACCGAAGGTTACGGGCGAGGACACACCTGCAACGCTTTCAAAGATTATTGTTACCGATATTTTGCGTAAAGAAATGGGATATGACGGCCTTGTAATAACCGATGCACTCAATATGAAGGCGCTAACCGATAATTACTCTTATAAAGAAATTTATATCAAGGCTATTGAGGCTGGCTGTGACATATTGCTTATGCCACATAACAGCGCAAGGGCTGTAAAAATTATTAAAGAAAATATAAGTGAAGAAAGAATTGACGAGTCTGTGAAGCGTATTTTAATGTTTAAATACGAAAATTTCGAGAACTACCAAACGTTAGATGAAACCTATCTTGGTTGTGACTCTCACCAAAAAATTATAAGTAAAATACCTCAATAAATAAAGCACACTTTTAATAAGTGTGCTTTATTATTGCGGGGGAGTTAGGAGCTATTCGCAACCAACCATCACTATTTGGCTTGTCGCCAAATGCAACCTCGTATTCATTTTTAAATTCATCGGGCACCGCAACCCACACCTCATACGGCTTGGTATTAACGCCTACTAAAATGCAGTCGTTTTGGTCGCGCCGCATATACACTACGTAACCATCCTCGGAATGCACAGGTATAAATTCACCGGTTTTCAGACAACTGCAATTGCGTCTGAAACCGCCTAAAAGACGGTAATAATCAAGTAGTTCATTATTTTCTTTACCCCAAGGATACGTTGCACGGCAGAAGGGGTCGTTATAACCCTCTACTCCTGCTTCATCACCGTAAAATACCGATGGTACGCCCGGTACGGTAAATTGAAGTGTGGCGGCCGATTTTAGCCTTTTAACTGCATTTTCATATTCATCCTTATTAAGTCGTTGTGTTGCTTGCCAATTTCGGTCTTTTATGTGTGGATTATATTTGCCAAGGCGGGTTAAAATTCGTGCCGTATCGTGTGTGCCTATATGATTCATAAGGCACTTAACTGCCTCGGGCGGATAGTTTTCGGTAACGTCAAGCACAGTATCAACAAAGCGGCAAGCGTTACCATCATTCATAAAATCAACAATGGCGTTTGCGTAAGGGTAATTCATAACCGAATCTAATTCGTTGCCATGTAAAAATTTACGTCTTGCACCATAACTGATTTTGTTAGAAGCGTCCTCCCAAACTTCGCCCAAAAGATAAGAGTCGGGCTTTTCTTGCTTCATCGCTTTGCGTACGTTTTTAATAAACTCATCGGGTAATTCGTCGGCAACGTCGAGTCTCCAACCCGAAATACCTTGCTTTAACCAGTGCTTAATTACACCATTTTTACCCGTTATAAACTCGGTAAATTCTGTATTATTTTCTTTAACCTCGGGTAACGTTGTGATGCCCCACCAAGCCTCATATTTCTCGGGCCAATTTTCAAATTTAAACCAATTATAATAGGGGGACTGTTGCGAATTATAGGCACCAAGCGATTCGTAACGATTATATCGGTTAAAATATACGCTATCATCACCCGTATGCGAAAATACGCCGTCAAGAATAATTTTAATACCCAGTTTTTCGGCTTTTTTGCAAAGACGTTTTAGGTCAGCCGTGTCACCCAGAAGAGGGTCGATTTTCATATAATCGGCTGTATTGTAGCGGTGATTTGAGTGTGCCTCAAAAATGGGATTAAGGTAAATACAGTTTACGCCAAGCGAAGCAATATAGGGTAACTTCTCGGTTATACCTGCAAGGTCACCGCCATAATAATCGTTAGATAGGGAACAAAGGCCGTTGTTTTGCCTGTGCTCGGGCTTTTTATCCCAGTTATCACATATAAAGCGGTCGTTAGGTATATTTTTTTTAGGTTTACCCGAATTATAAAAACGGTCGGGGAAAATCTGATAAATTATACCGCCCGAGAGCCAATCGGGTGTTTTGTAATCTTTATTATAAACAGTTTGTTGCCAGGGCTTGCCATCGTGGGATACAAAGCCCGTAGAATGCGCGCATTTTGTTACGAAAAACTCGCCGTAACGGCTTTCGTATCTAAAATAATACCAATATAGACCTGTATCTAAATTAAGCTCACAATCCCAAAATTGATAATTATCAAGCCATTCGGCAGGCTTTAGCGGTATTTCCTCGGTTGTGCCTAAAAAATCATTTGAAAGCACAAGAAATGCGGCATGACAATATGCGTCATTATGCAGTAATAGCCGTAGCTTCAGATTTTCACCTGAAGCTACGGCTCCTATTTTTGAACGATATAATGGATTTCTCGAATCAAAAGGATAGTACTGCATAGTTACACCTAATCTAAGGGTTTAATATTCCAAATTGTTTCGGCATAGTCCTTAATGGAACGGTCAGCCGCAAAAATGCCTGATTTTGCAATGTTAACGAGTGACATTTTATTCCAAACTTCACTGTTTTTATATAACTCGTCTGCACTCTTGTGTGCACGGCAGTAGTCGGCAAAATCGGCCATAGCCATATAAGAGTCAACACCCGTAATTGTGTTGTAAACACTTGTGAAATCCTGACCTGCGATGCCCTTGCTGATAAAGTCGAGGGCGGCCTTTAGGGTTTCATTATTCTCATAGTATGCTTTCGGATTATAGCCCGACTTTTTAAGTCGCATAACCTCGGGTGTTTCCATACCGAATATGATAATGTTTTCGTCACCGACAGCCTCGTGAATTTCAACGTTTGCGCCATCCTCGGTACCGAGAGTGATGGCACCGTTCATCATGAGCTTCATATTACCTGTACCGCTGGCCTCGGTAGAAGCGAGTGAGATTTGCTCACTAATATTTGCGGCAGGAATCATAAGCTCGGCAAGAGTTACACGATAGTCTTCCATAAACACAATTTTTAATTTATCGCGAACCACGGGGTCGGCATCAATTACCTTTGCTAACTGATTTATCATATGAATAAACTGTTTAGCAAGTAGGTATCCCGGAGCTGCCTTAGCGCCAAAGATATAGGTCTTGGGCTGGAATTCGGCGTTGGGATTATTCTTAATATAAAGATATTCAGAAATAATGTGTAGGGCATTTAAGTGCTGGCGCTTATATTCGTGCAAGCGCTTAACCTGCATATCAAACATAGAGTCGGGGTCAACACTGATACCATTATTATTTTTTAGGTAGTTTGCAAGGCGAACCTTATTTGCGTGTTTAATTTCATCTAACTTTTTAAGAACGGTCTTATCATCGGCAAACTTCATTAACTCCTCTAATTTAGAAGCATCAGTAACAAAACCGTCACCAATTAACTCGGTGATATATTTGCTTAAAAGGGGATTTGCCTGACACAACCAACGACGGTGAGCGATACCGTTTGTTACGTTTTTAAACTTCTCGGGAGTCATCTTGTAGTAATCATTAAAGAGAGAATCTTTAAGGATTTCACTGTGTAATCGAGAAACGCCGTTAACCGAGTGCGAAGCGGCAACGCAAAGGTTAGCCATGTGAATCATACCGTTTTTAATAATCGCTGTACGCTCAACAATTGAAGGGTCACAGGTATTGTTAAGGGTTTCAATGCGGAAACGACGGTCAATTTCTTTAACAATCTGATAAATACGGGGTAGACGATGCTTAAACAAATCCTCCTGCCAGCATTCAAGCGCTTCGGCCATAACTGTATGGTTGGTATAAGCGACGGTGCCCTTAACGATTTCCCAAGCCTTATCCCAAGAATAGCCGCATTCGTCAAGCAAGAATCTCATAAGCTCGGGTATGCAAAGGGTGGGATGTGTATCATTGATATGAATAGCTACCTTTTCGGGCAGATTTTCAAGAGTATTGTAGTGTCTTAAATGACGGTTTAGTATGTCCTGAATAGAGGCGGAAACCAAGAAATACTGTTGACGAAGGCGAAGAGATTTACCCTCCATATGATTATCCTCAGGGTAGAGTACCTTGCTTATAACCTCGGTATTAGCCTTTTCTTCAAGTGCCTTTACGTAGTCGCCTTGATTAAATGCCGACATATTTATATCTTGATATTCTGCAGACCATAAGCGGAGTGCATTAACCGTTTCGCCGTTTTTACCTGCAACCATAAGGTCATAGGGCATTGCACGTACAGTTGTATAGTCCTCGTGAACGATATTATGGTGATTTCCGTCCCACCATTCTTTAACGTGACCGTTAAACTTAACGTCAACAGCAGAAGCGGGGCGAGGCTCTAACCAAACGCCGCCACCGGGTAGCCAGAAATCAGGCATTTCGGTCTGCCAACCGTCAACGAGCTTCTGACGGAAAATACCGAACTCATATTTAATACAATAACCCATAGCAGGGTAATTACCGGTTGATAATGCATCAAGGAAGCAGGCTGCAAGACGGCCGAGACCACCATTGCCAAGACCCGCATCGGGTTCAAGCTCATATAGATTTTCAAGCTTAACGTCAAATTTCTTTAATGCCTTTGCAACAGTTTTCTCAAGGTCGAGGTTAAATAGATTATTCTTAAGCGAACGACCCATAAGAAATTCCATACTTAAATAGTAAACAGTTTTTGCGCCACTTTGTGCGGTTTTCTTTTTATAAGCAGTTCTTAGTTCATTCATAATATCAAGTAAAACAAGAACGGTAGCCTTATAAAAAAGCTCGTCAGAAGCGTGGGCAACACCGACGCCGAAATTGTGTGAAAGCTTACGTTCAATAAGTGTAGCGATTTTTTCGCTGCTGTATTTAACTGCCATACGTAACAACTCCTCAATACATAGATATATTTTTACCAATAATATAATAACTTATACTCGCATAATTTTCAAGTAAATTCATAAAAGCGAAAAAGGTGATTTTTTATGCAAAAATCACAATAAAATTAACAAATTAGTTAAAAAATAATGCTTTGTTTGTTTAAATGTTATAAATTTGAGTGCAAAATTAGATATAAAAACAGGCATCTGAGTACAGATGCCTTAATTTTTACTGTTCGTCAAACTCTTCAGGTGTACAATCACATTCAATATAGCCATCGTAACAATCGTTGCGCTTCTTTAAGAATTTTTCAACAACAACTGCAACACCTGCAGCAAGAGCAATAATACCAATTATGATAGCAATAGCTGATAAAACATTTTTAGTTTTCATACAACCCATCCTTTCTTATCTAATATTATACATTAATATTTTGCGCTTGTCAATCTCAAAAAATTATTAAATAACCACTCAAAATAATTGAAAAAATTATAAAAAGTGGTATAATATATATAATTATAATTTTTTTGGCAATTTGGAGGCAAAAAGTGAAGCAAGAGCTTATCAATATAGCAAACGGCGTTGACGGTATTTTTATCGAAAATAAACGTTTTAACACCACTGTTATTTCTTTTAACTATTATTTACCGCTAATTAAAGAGGACGTTGCGGCCAATGCTTTATTACCGTATATCTTGACGTCGTGTTCTGAGGAATATGAAAACTTAACGGTTCTTAACCGAAAATTCAATATGCTTTATGGGGCAGACCTTTCTTTAACGGTTAATAAAACGGGTGATACCCATCATGTGCGAATTGCAGTTTCGGTTATTAACGACAGATTTTCGTTTGATAACACCTCGATTATCTGCGAGGCTGTTAACCTGATTCTTTCTTTAATTTTTAAACCCCGTCTTTTAAACGGTAGTTTTTATGCCGAGGATGTCGAGCGCGAAAAGCGTAAAATGGTAGAGAATATCTTGGGCGAGATAAACGAAAAGCGTGTGTATGCTAAAAATCGCACCCTTTCACTTATGTATGCCGCACTACCGAGCGGTCTTTCAAGATTTGGCGAATTAGACGACGTTAAGAAGCTGAGTGGTGTACAGTTGTATGATGCTTGGCAAAGGATGTTAAATACCGCCTACGTCAGAGTGCAGGTTATTGGTGAGAAGCTTCCAAATAATTTATTCCAGCTTGTGGGTCAGCATTTTTCACAAGTTGAGCGCAAGCCCTTTGACCAATACAAAAAGGTTAATACCCTCGCTCCGAGTAATACGGTAAACCGCGTAACCGATAAAATGGATGTTGCCCAAGGCAAGCTCGTTATGGGATTTTCGAGTGAAACCCATGGCAACGGCTGCTATAAGCTAAGCGTTATGTCTGATATTTTTGGCGGCGGTCCATATTCACGTCTATTTACTAACGTGCGCGAAAAAATGAGTCTTTGCTATTATTGCTCTGCATCGTCAGTAATGACCAAGGGACACCTTTTGGTTGAGTCGGGTGTTGAGTTCCAAAATATGGAAAAGGCCGAAAAAGAAATTTTAAATCAGCTTTCAGCCGTTAAAAACGGTGAATTTGATGATTTTACCTTTGAAGCCTCAATTAAGAGTATTTGCGGCTCCCTAAAATCATATAACGATAGTCTATCTGCTCTTGACGGTTGGTATGCTTCAAGAATTTTTGATGACAAGCTTATTTCACCAAATGATGCCGCAAAGGAAATATCAAAAATAACTAAGCAAGACGTTATTGAAACGGCAAAAGGCATCCAATTGCATACGGTTTATAAATTAGTCGGAGGAGGTAGCTGTGATGAATAAGCAAATTTTTAAAAGCGACCTTCTCGGCGAAGAATATACCGTTGCCACCCTTCAAAACGGGCTTAAAATTTACGTTATGGAAAAGCAGAATTTCGATTCTGTTTATGCTGTTTTCGGTACAAAATACGGCTCGATTGATAACTGTTTCAGCCTAAATGACGGCGAATATATAAGCGTGCCTAACGGCATTGCACATTTTCTTGAGCATAAGCTTTTTGAAAGTGAGGATGGCGACGCCTTTACAAAGTATTCTAAAACCGGCGCCTATGCCAATGCTTTTACCTCGTTTGATAAAACCTGTTATCTGTTTTCGTGCAGCAGTTTGTTTGATGAAAATCTTGATATTTTGCTCGACTTTGTACAAAGCCCTTATTTCACCGCCGAGACGGTTAAAAAGGAGCAGGGAATAATCGGTCAGGAAATACGTATGTATGACGACAGCCCTGCGTGGTGCGTTTTGTTTAATGCGCTCGAATGTATGTATCATAATCATCCTGTTAAGGTTGATATTGCGGGCACTGTTGAATCAATTGCCCAAATCGACGACAAGCTTTTATACGAGTGTTATAACACCTTTTATAACCCCGCTAATATGTTTATTTGTATTGCAGGTAACGTTAATTCTGATAGCGTAATTGAAAAGATTTCCAATTCAATAAAACCCTGCGAAAAAATTACAATTAACAGAAAAAAGGTTGATGAGCCAAAGACTATTGTTAAAGATTATATTGAAAAAAGTCTGCCTGTTGCCGTACCTCTATTTTGTTTGGGCTATAAGCAGATAATTGATAAAGAGGAGCCCTCGCTTCGCGAATCAATTGCTGTAAATTTACTGTTAAAGCTAATAATCGGCGAGTCGTCGCCCTGTTATAAGAAATTAACCGATATGGGACTTATTAACGATGAGTTTGATACCGAGTATTTTACGGGCAGAGGCTTTGCGGCAATTTTATTTGAGGGTGAATCAAACGAGCCGAAAAGGGTAGCAGAGGAAATTAAGGCCGAAATTAAAAGGTTATCTAACGAAGGCATTGATTCACAGCTGTTTGAGGCGGTCAAACGTGATTCGTTCGGTGATACAATTAAAAGATACGATAACGTTAACAACATTACTATGATGTTTGTTGATGCAGCAGTTTCTAACTATAATATTTTTGATGAAATCGAAGTTTTAAAGGATATTACACTCGACGAAGTGTTATCGTATTTAAGTGTTTTTGATGACAGTCGCGCAGTTCTTTCGGTAATTAAGCCAAAGGAGAATTAAAACAATGTATGAGGGTATAATTTTTGGTATTAAATATAAAATAGATCCCGTTGCCTTTACGCTTCCAATCGGCGATGGTTGGGATATTTATTGGTACGGCATTATGATTGGCCTCGGCTTTTTGGCGGCGCTCATTTATGCTTATTTAACAGCCAAACGATATGAGATTGACATTGACCGTATGTTAGACGTGGCACTAATTACAACGCCGCTTGCAATTTTGTGCGCTAGACTTTACTACGTTATTTTTGATGGCGTTAAGCTGCAAAGCTTTGGCGATTTCTTTGGTTTTGGCAATGGTCACGGTTTTTCGGGACTTGCCATTTACGGCGGAGTTATTGGCGCATTTCTGTTTGGCGGACTTGCCTGCAAACTACGCCGAGTAAACATTCTCGATATGTTCGACCTTGCCGCAACCTGTTTTATATTGGCACAAGGTATCGGCAGATGGGGTAACTTCTTTAATCAAGAGGCCTATGGCGCATTTACGGGCAGTAGCTGGTGGGGCATGGCAAGCAACCGAACCGTACTTGAAATGGGCGGTACGGGTCTTGTACATCCTTGCTTTTTGTATGAGTTTATTTGGTGTATTTTAGGCTTTATTATTATTGACCGCATTGGCAGAAACCGTAAATTCAAGGGTCAGCTTGTACTTTCTTATGGTATATGGTACGGCTTTGGTCGTGGTTTTATTGAATTACTTAGAACCGATAGCCTTTACATCGGCTCAATCAGAGTGTCGGCTCTGCTTTCATTTACAGTGGCGGCAGCGTTTGGTGTAATTATGTTCCTTATCTTTAAAAAGCAAAAGGTTGCGACAACCAATAATGAATATTCAAATTTATTTGATTATGATAATGCCGACCGGGAAACAAAAACCGAGGAGAATGAAAATAATGACTAAAATTATAAATGGTAAAGAAATATCTGCCGCGGTTAAAGAGCGTATAAAGGGTGAGGTAACTTCCTTACGCGAAAAAGGTATAGAGGTAGGACTTGCGGTTATTATCGTTGGTGATGACCCCGCTTCAAAGGTATACGTAGCTAACAAGGAAAAGGCCTGCGAGCAGTTGGGCATCAATTCTTATAAATACGCTTTACCTGAAGAAACTACAAATGAAGAGTTGTTAGAGCTTGTTAAAAAGCTAAATAACGATGATAAGGTTAACGGCATATTGTGTCAACTACCATTGCCTAAGCACCTTGATGAGTCGCTCATTATAAACAGTATAGTACCCGAAAAGGACGTTGATGCTTTTCATCCGCAAAACGTAGGTAAGATAATGATTGGCGACTTTGATTTTCTACCTTGCACACCCGCAGGTGTTATTGAAATGCTTAAATATTCGAATATTGATATGACGGGCAAAAAGTGTGTTGTAGTTGGTCGTTCGAATATAGTAGGCAAGCCGATGTCAATGTTGCTTTTACATAACAATGCAACAGTTACCGTATGTCATTCACGCACCAAAAATCTAAAGGACGAATGCGCTGCTGCCGATATTCTTGTTGTTGCAATCGGTAGAGCTAAATTCATTACGGCAGATATGGTTAAGGAAGGCGCGGTTGTTATTGACGTTGGTATGAATCGCGATGAAAACGGCAAATTATGCGGAGACGTTGATTATGATGCTGTTTTTGATAAAGTGTCGGCAATTACCCCCGTGCCGGGCGGCGTTGGTCCCATGACCATTGCTATGCTAATGCAAAACACACTTACTGCCGCTAAAAAGCAAAATTTAAAATAATTTTATTGGAGTTTTTAAGTGAAAAATAAACTTTCGTTTTTGGTTGTATTTTTAGTACTGTTAAGCGTTATATCTATTAGCGCTTCGGCACTAAATATTAAAGAGGGTAATATAAAGGTCGATATTCCAAGCGAATACACCTGTGTTACTAAGGATAATATAGACCAAAATTTACCACTTCTAGGTGAGATGAAATTCACAAGAAATGATTTTGAAAAGCATCTCAAAGAAAATAAAATAATACTTTTTGCAAGAAATGACCAAAAGGATGAAATCATTATCAAGCTTGATAAAGCCGTATGGTCGGAGGAATTTGATATTGATTTGCTTGATGCAGATGCTTTCCAAAAGATTGCGGTATCCTTGTCTTCGGGACTTGATTATGAGAAGGTCACCCTTGGTGAAAACGTCTTTGTGCGCACCAATTTAGTTGGTAAGGATAATGGTGGGCATTTTAGTGTTATTCGTTATATGAGCGTGCAAAAGGGTAATCTGATTTCGGTTGAATTTCTTTTTGATGGTAACGTAAATAATGATAAAATTACCTTTACAGAGGGTGTTGTGGCAAGCCTTGACCTGCCAAAGAGTAGCGATAACGTCAAAAAATCGAGTGACGGCGTAAATGATATCGTTGTTAAAGGCTTGATAATTTTAGCTATTATTGCAGGCGTTGGTGTTTGCGTTTATATCGCCATTACAATAGTGCGTGATATAAGAGATAAGCGCAATACAAACGACGTAGCACCTTATGTTAAGATTAAACGACGAAAATTTTAAAAATATAGTAAATATATTCATTTTTAATTCATATTTTAATAGTAAACTAAACGTAACTTATTAACGAGAGGTATGACGTTATGGAGAATAACTTTAACAACCAAAACGATTATAATATCTATTCGTCATTAGATGGATATGATAAAAGCTTTAATGATAATACTTTTTCCGAGAATAAAAATAATAAAAAAGAAAAGAAGAGATTTTCTTTTTTAACCCTCTTTCTTTGTGTTTTAATTGCGGCTTCGGTTGGCGCCACAACTGCTCTTGGCGCGGTTTTCCTTTCGGGCAATCTGTTTAAGGACCAAGAAAAAGGCAACACCGTGGTCGTAACTGATGACGGTAAACAACAGATTATTTCGGAAATTAAGGTTGACGAAACGGTCAGCAGCGTTATTGAGGCAGTTGCAAAGAAGGTTACGCCAAGCGTTGTGGGTATCGCAACAACTGCTTCAACCAACAATTTTTTTGGCGGCGGTAGTGAGACAACGGGCGAGGGCTCGGGAATTATATATAGTAAAGATGGCTATATAATTACCAACTATCACGTAATTGAGAGTGCTGTTAATTCGTCGTCATCAAAAATAGAGGTTTATTTATCAAGCAATACCGAAAAAGCATATACTGCAAGCGTGGTAGGTTATAATATCAGTCACGATTTGGCTGTCATAAAAATTACGGCTGATAATTTAGTGCCTATTGAGCTTGCCGATGCCGATTCTCTAAGGGTTGGACAATACGTTGCCGCCATTGGTAGCCCTGGTGGACTTGATTTTATGGGCTCGGTTACCTACGGTATTATCAGTGGTCTTAATCGCGTTATATCTGATAGTTCAACCGGCTCGGCGGTTGAACTTATACAAACCGACGCAGCAATTAACCCTGGTAACTCGGGCGGTGCGCTTGTTAATATCGAGGGTAAGCTAATTGGTGTAAATAGCTCTAAAATTGCCGCTACCGAATACGAAGGTATGGGCTTCGCAATACCTGTAGACACCGTAAAAACGATTTGTGATAACATTATTGCCAATAAGGATACGCCTAACCCATATATAGGTGTTACAATTAGTGACAGATATTCGGCAGATGACCTTAAACAGCTCGGTTACCCCGTTGGTGCCGTAGTAAGCAGTGTAATTAAAAACGGCCCCGCTTATGAAGCAGGAATTCGTCGAGGTGATATTATTACAAGCTTTAACGGTAAAGCGCTTAAGGATTATACCGAACTCAGTGATTTAGTTGCGGCAACAAAACCGGGTGATAAGGTTAGTGTTAAAATTTACCGTTCGGGTAAATATTATACAACTAAAATTAAAATCGCTTCAAATAATGCTCAATAAAAAATGTCGGTCATTAGACCGACATTTTTTATTGCAATTTATCAATTATATTTTTAAAGTTTTCGATAATTGAAACGCCATTTAAAATTGGCGAAATAATTAGTAAATACACAAGGGAGAGAACAATTATAAAAAGCAAAATCAATAATATCAAGCTGGTGATGGAAAGACCCGTGTTTTCTCGCTTTTCCGGGACAATTTCTTCGGGGTCGATGTTAAATACGAAATCAGTTTTTTCTTCTGTGCAATCGGGTGCAGGTATTTCTTCATTCGGTATTGGTTGTTCGTCCTCGGTTTCGTTTTCGTCATTTACAACGTAAATATCATCCGTTTGATTTTGTCCTTCAAATATATTCTCTGCTTCGTCCTCGTCATCTGTTTCGTATTCGCCGATGGCATGTAGATATGGTTCAATGAGATTTTTCATAATTTCTCGCTGTACGGCCTTTTCTGACGAAAGGAGTATAAGACTTTGCTCACCGCATTCGACAATACAGCCGCCAAGAACAGCATCCTCTGTCAGCAACGGCACAGAGCCTTTAATTGTTTTCGAAAACAAAGCCTTAGAGCAAACAATTTCGAGGTCATCAAGCGTTTCGGTTGCAAAGTTAATGGCTCCGGCAATATTTTCTACAAGTGTGTCATCAATTTCACCTGTGATAATTATTATTTTATTTCTAGAAACGGCTCGAGCTAAAACCGAAAGGATTTTTCCTTCATCGTTTTCAACGCTCGTGAGAAGTCGCATATTACAAGCGCCGCAAATATTAAATTCCAATTCAAAATCTTTAGGGATTTTATAATAGATAATTTCGGCTTTAATATTTTCTAACATTTATTTACTCCTAAAATTTTTGTTTAAACCGCTGGTTCGGGTTCTGGCTCAGGTTCGGGTTCTGGTTCTGGCTCGGGTTCCGGTTCAGGTTCTGGCTCGGGTTCCGGTTCAGGTTCTGGCTCTGGCTCAGGTTCAGGTTT
The DNA here is from genome assembly GCA_015066295.1 of Oscillospiraceae bacterium. GTDB lineage: Bacteria > Bacillota > Clostridia > Oscillospirales > Acutalibacteraceae > SIG565. The sequence goes on along the minus strand of SVOR01000006.1, from coordinate 33,850 downwards.
TGGTACGGGCTTTGGCTTGGGTTTAGTTTCAGAAGACGTCGGTTTGGATGATTCAGGCTTTGACGACTCAGGCTTAGAGCTTGAAGAAGCATCGTCATCCTCAGATGATTCAGATGAAGTATCTGACGGTATTGAGGTAGAAGTATCATCGTTTTCAGATGATGAATTGTTAATGTTTTCGCCCTTTGCAAATGGATTAGAAACCTTCTTCATATCGTACCAAATTTGCGGATATCTCGGGGAGGGGTTAGTGCTGTATTCGGCAGGTGCATCATCGTTATTTACCGCCTTTGCGATAATTACAATTTTAGCACCCTTAAAATAATCGGCATCGGTAACCAAGGTTACGTATTCATCGGTATATGAATGCTTAATATTAGAATTGTAAATGCTGCGTTGCTTGGCTTCGGCTAACCATTTGTCATAGTCGGCCTCGTTTTTAAATTCACATTTATCATATACAAACGGGGCGCCGTTATCGTCCTTAGCTTCAGCTACAATCATAACCGAGAAGATGCTATATTGACGGTTGTTGTATAGCGTTGTTAATTCGATTGTCGAGTTTTCAGAAATATAACCCGAATTTAGATATTTGCTAAGTGAACCGAACATACTGCCGTCGTTCATATTGTTTCCATAAATAACGAGATTTTGGTTTACGCGAGGTTCGTCTGCCTTTGAGCGATAATCAAAGAATAACGAGCCGTATCTTGTACGCTTTAATAAATAGTTGTGTTTAGCATAAAACTCATTGTCGCTTGTCATACAGATAGGATTGTTGATTTGTGTATCGCCAATTTTTATCCAACCCTTAATATCGGTATTAAGGGCCCTGATGTCGTCAAACGCTTCAAAGGCACCAAAATTATTGCGGTCATCATAGAATTCCCACAATTCACGTGCGTTGGCAATCGACTTATCGTTAGCGCTTTTTGCGGTAAAGTAGGTAATAGCAAAGGCGCTACCACCGAGTATTGCGGCAATTATTACTGCAAAAACAGCAATTGAAGCTAACTTTTTAATTTTATTAGCATCAAAAACAAACCTAGGTTTATTTTCCTCGTTAGGAGTTTCAGGCTCTTCGTTTTCGCCCAATTCATCAATTGGGGTTGTAATAAATTGTTCAAAATCGTTTTCATAAGTTTCGGGCACGGCATTATTAGAATCAATATTTGAGGTAATAATAGGCGCGGTATAGCCTGTCGAAACAGACGAGAAGATGTCCTCTCCACCATCAACAGTGTCGTTTTCATGAATTACACGATTGTGAATCATATTTTCCGAATATTCTATCGAGTCTCCGATATAGTGCGGCTGAGAATTAAGCAAATTAAGCGGCTCGCCAACCTTTGTGCCACCGGGTAATAATGATGGTAAGCATTCAAGATATCTGCGCACAAGGTCGAGCGCTTCATAAACCGATTTTTGCCTAATTTCATTACGAGAAAGGGAAGGGTCAAATTGGTTTTTAACCACCCACATATATTCACCGTTAGAAAGTGCAATGTAAACGGTACCAACAGGTTTTTCTTCACTACAACCGGGACCTGCAACGCCGGTAATAGCAAGTCCTAAATCAGAATTACTGAGATTTAATATACCTGTAGCCATTTCACTTGCCGTTTCCATGCTAACTGCACCAAAATTATCAATTGCGCTTTTAGAAACACCAAGCGCAGCTCGTTTGATACGGTTGGAATAGGATGAAATACCAATTTCAAACACCGAAGAAGAGTTGGGAACAGAGGTTATTGCAGAAGACAGCAGACCTGCAGTGCAAGACTCGGCAGTTGCAAGTGTTAGACCGTTAACTATCAGGCTTTCAACAACAATGTTTTCAATAGAGGTGTTTTTAACGATATAAGCGTTATCACCTAAAAGCATCTTGAAGTTAAGCGCAACCTCATCACATAAATTATCGGCGGCCTCGCGTGAGTGTTCACCGGAGAATATATTGATTTTTGTGCAAATAACGTCTTCTGTAATATAGATGCGCGGATTATTCATATTGCAGTAGCCCGCAAGCAATTCGTGAACGGCTTCGGCATTATATTTTGAAACGATTAACTGTCTATGTGAGAAGAATTCGAAATGGTCTTTGATGAGATATTTGCCCACTATGTATGAAATAATAGGCAGATTATCCTTGCCGAGCGTCACCGAAGCGACTATAGTCTTTTTGCTTTCACCGACAAAGGCATATAATTCTTCATCAACAAAGAACATATACGTATCATCAAAATACTTATCCTTAATAGAATACTGAATATCGGTATCGGTATGGTGGTTAGCAATAAAGACAAGGTCGTTTGCTTTAACCGCTTTTTTATATAGCTTATTAAAGTTTTCGGTGCTACACGGCGTATAAGTAAGCTTATCAGAGCCCGTGAAAATGTCGCGTATAATCTGCGATAAATCGTTTAGTGAGTTATCAATTAAATTTTTGTTTTCAAAATACAGTAATTCGGTTTTCAATTTTTAAACTCCTAATCAATATATGAATATTGTGTGCCGGCTACTGCCTTCTCGACCAAGGCATCAATATCTAAATTAGCCTCAGCTTCTTCACACTGTTCAATGGTTGGTCTTGTTTTTGGGTGTTTAGGTGTAAATACTGTGCAGCAATCCTCATAGGGCTGTATGGAAATTTCGAAGGCATCAATTTTGCGCGAGATAATCACAATTTCATCCTTGTCCATTCCAATGAGTGGACGAAGCACAGGCATATTTACAACGGCATCTGTGGTAGCCAAGGCAGGTAGTGTTTGACTTGCAACCTGACCCAAGCTTTCGCCTGTAATAAGCGCTAATGAGTTGCGTTCGCGAGAAAGCCTTTCAGAGATGCGCATCATCATACGGCGCATAATAAGTGTAAAGTAATCCTCGGGACATTTTTTTGCAATTTCTTCTTGAATTTCGGTGAAGGGTACAATTCCTAAACGAATTGTGCCGCTGTATGCCGCTACCTTTTCAAGTAATTGCTTAACCTTTAACTCTGCACGAGGGCTTGTGTAGGGAGGACTTGCAAAGTGTATCGCATTAAGCTCAAGCCCGCGCTTGGCCATACACCAAGCGGCTACAGGACTGTCGATTCCGCCGGAAATCAAAATAGAGGCTCGTCCTGCGGTGCCAACGGGTAGACCGCCTGCACCGTGAATTTGATTTGCTCTTATATAAGCATTAAAATCTCTTATTTCAACCGTAACGGTGACGTCGGGATTATGTACGTCAACCTTTAAATGCGGAAAGTTTTTAAGCAGATGACCGCCAAGCTCCATACAAATTTCGGGCGATTTGTATTGGAAGCGTTTGTCGGCGCGCTTTGCTTCAACCTTAAAGGTGGTCGCATTTCTAAGCGTGTTTTCAAGATAAGGGGCAGATTTTTCTAATATATCAGCCATTTCTTTTTCGCAAACACAAGCACGGCAATAGCCTGCAATACCAAAGATTTTACCAACGCGCGTTAGTGCGTTTTCAAAATCAAAAGCATCACTTTCGGGGGTTATATAAATAGTAGACTGAGCCTTTTTAATTGAAAAATCGCCACAGCCTTCTAATCTCTTTTTGATGTTGCGAATAAGTGTATCTTCAAAATTATTACGGTTGAGTCCTTTTAAAACAAGCTCACCGTTTTTAATTAAAATAATTTCCTTCATTATTTACGCCCTTCTTAATATACTACAAGCCTTATGCAAAGCTTGACACAATTTGTCGATATCTTCCTTTTTTGAAAAACGGCTAAAGCTTATTCTCAAAGCGCTGTCAATCCGTTTCGCATCCAAACCTATTTCGTTAAGAACGTAACTTTTGTGACCCTTTGCACAAGCGCTTCCGCTTGATACGTAGATGTCACACGCCTCTAAATAGTGAAGTAACGTTTCGGAACGATAACCAACAACCGAAATATTAAGGATATACGGCAACGAATTCTTTGCAGAGTTTATAACTATATTTTCGTTTTGTGTTAGCTTATTTATTGCATAATCACGAAGCTCGGTTATTTTTGATAGGTTGTTATTTATATTGCCAATTTCCTCGATAGCGCCCTTAAGACCCGAGATAAGCGGAAGCGCTTCGGTGCCTGAGCGAAGTCCTTTTTCCTGACCACCGCCATAAATTAAATTGGCAATATGTACGTTTTTCTTTTTATATAAAAATCCAACGCCCTTTGAAGCGTGAATTTTGTGACCGCTTGCGCTTAATAGGTCAACACCCAACGATGCAACGTTTATATTTAACTTGCCAAAGGCTTGCACGGCATCACAGTGCAGAAGTGCCGGTGCACCCGTTTTCTTAATAGCGTCAGCCGCGACTTTAATGGGTTGAATAGAACCTACTTCGTTATTTACGAGCATAATGCTTACAAGAATAGTTTTTTCGTTTATAGCATTATAAATATCACTTTCGCTAACTACACCGTTTTTATCGGGTTTTAAATAAATGACCTCAAAGCCCTGTGCTTCAAGTGTTTTTATTGGTTCTAACACCGAGGGGTGCTCAATTGCAGTTGTTACGATGCGGTTGCCACGCTTTTTGCGGGCTGCAACAGCGCCGAATATAGCAATATTGTTAGCCTCAGTACCGCCTGATGTGAAAAATACCTCATCATCATTAGCACCGATTGTCTTGGCAACTATGCGGCGAGCATCACTCAATTCAATTTCGGCATTAAGTCCCATTAAATGAAGTGATGAGGGGTTACCCCAATTATTGCAAAGAGCACTATTTATATTGTCTATTGCTTTTTGGCAGGGCATACTTGTTGCACTGTTATCCAAATATACTACGCTTTTCAAAAGGCACACCTCAAGATATGTATTAACTAAATTATTATACTATATATTACATAAATAAACAACCATAAAAAATAAATATAAGGAAAAATTTTGTAAATAATATTTTGGGTGATTTTATGAAAAAAAGGACTTTTGTAAGAATAGTTAGTTTTTTAACCGCATTATTGCTTGTTGTAACGGCTTTTTTATGCAAAACTGTTACAAAAAATAATTTTTATAAGGAAAATATAAAGTATAGCTATTCTCGTTCATTCGAAATATTAAACGCTTGTCTTAATAACATTACGGTTAATTTACAAAAGGCGATGTATGCGTCAACCTCACTTCAAATGAGTAAAATATCAACCGAAATTTTCACTCAAACCGTTACCGCTAAGCAGGCATTGGCCGAATTTCCTAAATCAGAGCAGACCTTTGATAAGGTTAATAAATTTTTATCCCAAGCGGGCAATTATGTTGTTTCATTATCAGAGAGGTTAATAGGCGGCACCGCTATAACAAACGAGGATTATGAAAAACTGTCAAAACTGCAAAGCATTTCGGTCAGCATTGCCAAAGCAGTAACATCAATGCACAGTAAATATAACAACAAGGGCTATTGGGATAGCGAAATAACGGGTGAAATTGAGAACTTAGGTGACGACACCTTGGCAAACGATTTTATTTTGCTTGAAGAAGCGATAAGCGATTATCCTACACTTCTATATGACGGCCCCTATTCAGACCATGCTGAAAACACAAACCCTAAAATGTTAGAGGGTGCCAACGAGGTTAGCGAGGCAAAGGCGAGGGAAGCGCTAAACAAAATGTTTGGCAACGGGTATGAATGGAAATTCAGAGAAATTTCTCAAGGGAAAATTCCTGCGTATGAGTTTTATACCGATTCCGCCTTTGCGAGCGTCACACTTGACGGTGGATACGTTATATCTTACCGAGAATCAGTAAATGAGCTATCGCAGACACTCGACTATAAAACTGCGGTCGGAATTGCCGAGCGCTTTTTAAAAAATAATTATGAAGGTAATTTTTCGGCAAGTTACTATTACGCCGATAACGGTGTTTGTGTTATAAATTTTGCCGCTTTGCAGGATAATGTTATATGCTATGCGGATTTAATTAAGGTTGGCGTCAGTATGTCGGGCGGTAACGTAGTATTCTTTGAGGCAAGCGGGTATTTATCAAATCATTATAATCGAGAAATCGGTCCCGCAAAATATAGTTATGGTGACGCCAAAAATATAATTAGTGAACGTTTAAAAATAATGAGCTACGCCACGGCGTTAATACCGAGTGAAGCAGGCGAAAGGCTTTGCTATGAATTTTTGTGTAGAGATAGCGAAAACAGGGAAGTTTTACTTTATATTAATGCTGAAAATCTGCAAGAAGAAGAGATTTTTATACTTCTTAAAACAGATGGCGGAACTCTTGTAAAATAATGCTTGCTTTTTTTAAAAGTTTGTGGTATTATAGTTTAGCATTTGATTTCACTTGGTCCTTACAAGTGGGTTTGATGCCGAATAATCGACATTAAAGCGGATGGTCCTCTATCAAAAAGGGTATGAACATCTGAAAGTTTTTAAGGAGGAAAAATGATGGACGCTATCAAAAACTTAACTGCCGATATGATTAAGGAAGACGCTCCTAAGGTACAAATCGGTAGCACTGTTCGTGTACACGTTAAGATTCGTGAAGGCGAGCGTGAAAGAATTCAGGTGTTTGAGGGTACAGTTATTGCTCGTAACAACAGCGGTATCGCAGAAACATTTACAGTAAGACGTGTTTCTTACGGTGTAGGTGTTGAGCGTGTTTTCCCGGTACATTCACCCAACGTTGCTAAGGTTGAATTAGTAAGAAACGGTAAAGTCCGCCGTGCTAAGCTTTACTATCTACGTGATAGAGTTGGTAAGGCAGCTAAGGTTAAGGAACTTATTGGTTAGTAAAGAAAAGGGGACTTTAGGGTCCCCTTTTTGCTTTTTTAAGAAACGAGGTGTGGCTAATGGAAGATTTTGAAATTTACGAAGTAGGCAACAAGAAAAATAACGAAAAATCTACCTTTAAGGCTGATTTTTTCGATTGGCTTGAAATTTTGGTTACCGCAATTGTTTTGTTGGTGGTCTTGTTTACTTTTATATTCAAGGTTGTTACAATTGATGGACCGTCTATGGAGAACACCCTGCATAATGGCGAGAGAATTGTTATTTCAAATATCGGCGCCGATGCGAAGAGTGGCGATATTGTGGTAATTTCTCGTAATCAAAATAATATTGTTGCCGATACCGATGCCGCAGCCCCCATTATTAAGCGTGTTATCGCTACCGAGGGTCAAATTGTTGATATTGATTTTGAGACCGGCGTAGTTTACGTGGATGGCGTAGCTCTTGATGAGTCTTATGTAAAAACACCTACAAACGTGAAATTCGATATCAATTTCCCTGTAAGCGTGCCTGAGGATTGTGTATTTGTTTTGGGAGATAATCGCAATAATTCTACCGATAGCCGTTCGTCACTAATTGGTGACCATGGTATGATTGATAAACGCTATATTTTAGGTAAGGTCGTTTTAAGAGTTTTACCATTTGATAAGTTTGGGAGAGTTGAATAATGGATACAACACAAAATATTCAATGGTTCCCTGGTCACATGACCAAAACGCGACGCAAAATCACCGAAATTTTACCGCTAATTGATGCGGTTGCCGAGGTTTTAGATGCAAGAATACCTCTTAGCAGTCAGAACCCCGATTTGCCCGACATAATTGGCAATAAACCAAGAATTATTTTGCTTAATAAGTGTGATATGGCAGACGGCGCCGTCACAGAAAAATGGATAGCCTATTTTAAAAGCAAGGGTATTACCGCAATTGCGGTTGACTGTAAATCGGGCAAAGGCCTTAACAATTTTAAAACAACGGTAAAAGAACTTTTGGGCGAAAAACTCGAATATTATCGCAGCAAAGGAATGGTTGGCAAGCCATTACGTGTAATGGTTGTGGGTATACCCAACGTTGGCAAATCATCCTTTATTAATCGTATTGCGGGTGCCGGTAAGGCAAAGGTTGAAAATCGTCCGGGTGTTACAAGAGGTAACCAATGGTTTACTATTGATAAGGAGCTTGAATTATTGGATACACCCGGTGTATTATGGCCAAAATTTGAGGATGTAACGGTTGGCGAGCATCTTGCTTTTACGGGTGCCGTAAACGACCGAGTTATTGATGTAGAACTTTTGGCGGTTCGTTTGCTTGAAATATTATGCGCGCAGTATAAAGACCTACTTATTGCCCGCTATGGCGAGTTGGATTTTGATGATGAGCCGTATGAAATTCTCGGGCAGATAGGACGTAAAAGAGGTATGGTTATGCGCGGTGGCGAAATTGATACCGTTAGGGCATCAAATATGCTGCTTGAAGAATATCGTAATTTAAAGATTGGTAAAATTTCTTTGGAGAGAATAGAAAATGCCTGATTACTTTTATGAAAAACAAGCGGTCGATGCCGGATATAAATTTATTTGTGGTGTCGACGAGGCCGGCCGAGGCCCGTTGGCAGGTCCCGTTTTTGCGGCTGCGGTAATTCTGCCTATGGATTGCGAAATTGAGGGACTAAACGATTCTAAAAAGCTTAGCGAGAAAAAAAGGGAAGCGCTTTTTGACGTAATTAAGGAAAAAGCGATTGCTTATTCTGTCGCCAGTGCTTCGGTAGATGAAATAGAAGAATTTAATATTTTAAAAGCCACGTATTTGGCTATGAATAGGGCAATTTTAGGGTTGCATATCGCACCCGATTTTGCTATAATTGACGGGAACAGAATTCCCGATAATGCGCCGACTAAATGCGAGGCGCTAATCAAGGGTGATTTTAAGTCTATGTCGGTTGCCGCCGCATCAATTCTTGCTAAGGTTTCAAGGGATAGGTTGCTTGTTGAGTACGACCAAAAATATCCCGAATATAACTTTAAAAAGCATAAAGGCTACGGCACTAAAGAGCATTATGAAGCTATAAATAAGTATGGTATATGCGAAATACATAGAAAATCATTTTTAAAGGGTGTTTTATGAGTTGTTCCATTGATAAGGGTAAGGCCGCAGAGTTAATGGTTGCCGCTTTTTTGCGTAAAAACGGCTGCATTATTGCGAAGATGAATTATCATTCGCGTTATGGTGAAATTGATATAATTGCCGAAACTCAAAAAACAGTTATGTTCATTGAAGTCAAACGCCGAAAAGAAGGTGCTTTGGTTTCGCCCGCCGAATCGGTTGATACAAACAAGCAGCGAAAAATTATTCTAACTGCTGAGGATTTTCTTTCAAAATCAAGACTCCAGCATTTACAGCCAAGATTCGACGTTGCTGAGGTATATGAGGAAGAAATGCCCGACGGCCAAACGAAAATACGAGTTCATTATATTAAAAATGCCTTTGGCATAAATTGAGAGGTGCTCTAAAAATGAGAAAAGTAACAAGTGAAGCAGAGATTGAAAAGTTAGCACAAGAACGCATTGCAGAAATTCGTTCTACCGTACCGCAACTTGATATTAAGGGTACAACATACTATGTATCAAGTAATGGTAATGATGCTAACGATGGTTTAAGCGAAGCAACCGCTTGGAAAACTCCTGAACGCGTAACCGCCGAAAATGATAATTTAAAAGAAGGCGATGCCGTTTTATTCCGCTCAGGTGATGTTTTTCGCGGTGTTATGAGAATGCACACCGGTGTTACATATAGTTCTTACGGTGTAGGCAAAAAACCTGAAATTTGGGGTTCACCTCGCAACTATGCTGAATGTGCTTGGCACAATGCAGAACAAGAAAACGTTTACTATATTGATATTGTTGATTGTGATAGAGATGTAGGCAATATTATTTTTAACCATGGTGAAGCATTTGGCTATAAGCAACATGTTTCAAAGATGAATTTGCAAATGGATTTAGACTATTGTCACGTTTATGAAGAAAACCGTGTTTATTTGTATTCGGACAAGGGTAATCCCGCCAAGCGCTTTTACGATATAGAATTTGCGTATTGCCGTGTAATTTTTGGCGGTGGCGGAGACAACACAACGGTTGATAATATCTGTTTTAAATATACAGGTGACCATGGTATTGCTACAGGCAGTATTTTCTACAACCCTGAAGAAGAATGGAAACCGTATTTCAAAGATATTAAAAACTTTACGGTTAGAAACTGTGAATTTGGTTGGATAGGCGGCGGTGGACGTCGTAAAGACAGAACCGAAAGACTTGGTAATGCCATTGAAATTTGGGGCGGTTGTGACGGATTCGTTGTTGACAACTGTTATTGTTATCAAGTGTTTGATGCTGCTCTCACATTCCAGTATAAAGGTGTTATTTTTGGTGACAAACCAGTTGTTAGCCAAAACGTAAGATTTAGTAACAACGTAATTGAGGATTGCGTATACAGTATTGAATACTTCAATGAAGAGTATGATATTAACGCTTATCCGAAGCTCTCACACTTAGACCAAACTAAATCTAAGTTTGATATTAGAAATACTGTGTTTGAAGATAATATTTTGCGTCGTGCAGGTTATGGTTTTGGTATACAACGTTCTAATCGACACACACCCGCACATATAAAATGTTGGAATCATGCCAATATTTCAAGCGGCGGATTTATCATTAGAAACAACATATTTGACCGTTCTGAATATCGTTTGGTAGAACAAATAGCAACGGATGAAAAATATATTGCAAAATTCGAGGGCAATACGTATTGCCAGCATATCGGCAAGCCTTGGATTGACAGAATGAACGTTGAATCTAAATTTATGGACATCACTAATTTAGAAAAAGGCTTTGCTGAGCCTGATGCAAAGGTTATTGTAGCAAGAAGATAGGGGATATATATGAATTACATCAGCACCAGAAACAAAAACATAAAGGTAAGTGCTTCACAGGCGATAGCACAAGGTATTTCAAAAGATGGGGGATTATTCGTTCCTGAGTCAATACCTGCACTTTCAAAGGATGATTTTGAAAGTCTAATAGGTATGGATTATCCGTCTCGTGCCGCCTTTGTTTTAAAGCGTTTTTTAACCGATTTTACTGATGAGGAAATTGAATATTGTGTTAAAGGTGCTTATGTAGGTAACTTTGATAACGACCAACCGGCACCCCTTAAAACAATTGCAAATAACGAACATATTCTTGAACTATGGCACGGTCCGACCTGCGCTTTTAAAGATTTAGCACTGCAGATTTTGCCTTATTTGCTCACAACCTCTGCCAAAAAGGTAAGCGGCGGTAAGGAAACCGTAATTTTAGTTGCTACAAGTGGTGACACAGGTAAGGCAGCCCTCGAAGGTTTTTGCGACGTAGAAAACACTAAAATTATGGTGTTCTATCCGAGCGATGGCGTAAGCGCTATGCAAAAGCTACAGATGGATACCCAAAAGGGCGAAAACGTATTTGTTTGCGCTATTAAGGGTAATTTCGATGACGCCCAAACTGGTGTTAAAAAGATTTTTACCGATAATGAGGTAGCCGTAATTCTTGAAAAAGCAAATATGCAATTTTCAAGTGCCAACTCAATTAACTGGGGACGTTTAGCACCACAGATAATCTATTATATTTCTGCCTACTGCGACTTAGTAAAAGAAGGCGCCGATTTATCGGGCGGCTTCAACGTGGTTGTTCCTACAGGCAATTTTGGTAACATTTTGGCGGCATACTATGCAAAGGTAATGGGCGTGCGGATAAATAAGCTCGTTTGTGCATCTAATGCAAACAACGTTCTAACCGATTTTATAAATACGGGTGTTTACGACCGCAACCGTAAGTTCTATACAACAATTTCTCCTTCGATGGATATTTTGATTTCGAGCAATTTGGAGAGAATGCTTTTTGAAATTAGCGGACGTGATGACGAGTGTGTTGCAGCTCTTCAAAAAGAACTTAACGATAATGGCAAGTACACCGTATCTGATGAAATTGCAGCAAAGTTTAGGGAGCTCTTTTATGGTGGCTGTTGTGATGACCAAAGCACAATGGCAACCATTAAAAGCACTTTTGATGAGTGCGATTATTTGATTGATACTCACACCGCAGTTGCAGTTAACGTTTATAATTCTTACGTTAAAAATACAGGTGATAACAGACCTACCGTTATTGCTTCAACCGCTTCGCCTTATAAGTTTGCAAACAGCGTTTTGGAGGCACTCGGTGCTGAATTAAGCGGCGATGAATTTAAAAATGCTGAAATGCTTGCCGATATCACTAACGTTTTAATGCCAAAACCCTTAGCAGCGCTTAAAAATGCTAAACCGCGTTTTAAAAATCTTTGTGAAAAGCAGGATATGGTTGACGTTGTATTAAAAAATCTTGGTTTATAAAAAAATACCCTGCGTTTGCAGGGTATTTATTCAGTAAATGCTATTTTGCTTTATAGGTGTCGCACTGTGCATCGGTACCGCTACAGCTTACGCAAGAACCAACCTTGATGCTTCCTGCAACACAGCTGTTGTCCTTTGTGTGATATTCACAATCTTGTACGTGGCAGATAATTCCGCTTATTTTCTTTTCGTTCATTTTCTTATTTCCTTTCGTTAATATTTTGACTTAAAAGTCGTATTTATTATTTGTTAATTGAAATAATTTATTCTGTTAAAAGGGGTGTGATTTTTTGGCACTTTATTCAATATCTGATTTACATTTGTCGTTCTCGTGTGATAAGCCGATGGATATTTTTAGAGGTTGGGAAAATCATACCGACAGATTGGCAGCAAACTGGAACAGAGTTGTAACCGATGATGATACTGTTGTATTGCCGGGAGATTTTTCCTGGGGCCTTAAAATAGAAGAAACTTTAAAGGATTTTGAATTTTTAAGTAAATTAAACGGTAAAAAAATTATTTTAAAGGGAAACCATGATTTATGGTGGGGAACAAAAAAGAAAATTCTTGAGTTTTTCGAAAAAAACGATATAAATAATATTGAAATTTTATTTAATAATGCTTTTTTAGTAGATGGTGTTTCTGTTTGCGGCTCAAGAGGTTGGTTTATTGATTCACCCGAGTCGGATAAGAAAATTCTTTTGCGTGAGGCGGCACGACTTGAAACCTCTATAAAGGCGGGAATTGAGCTTGGAGGCGAGCCGATAGTTTTTATTCATTATCCGCCCGTTTACGGCGATTTCGTTTGTCGAGAAATTTTTGATATTATAAAAAAATACGATATCAAAAAGGTTTATCACGGCCATATTCACGGCGCGGGACTTAATAAATCGGTCTCGCATTTTGAGGGTGTCGATTTTAAATTAGTATCGTGCGACTGTGTCGATTTTACACCTGTTTTCGTAAAAAAATAATTTTTTCGTTTTTTTTCAAAAAAAAGTGGAAAATTTTAGATATATGTGTTATAGTATTATGAGATAAATTGTACGGAGGTATAATATTATGAGTTTAAAGTCATCAAAAAAGGTTGATACCAATAGGTATGAACTCGAAATCGTTATCGACAAGGAGACATTTGCAAAGGCTAATTTACAGGCTTATCGTGAAAACGTTAAAAAAATAAATGTTCCCGGTTTTAGAAAGGGTAAGGCTCCCTTCAGCATCTTGAAGAGTATGTATGGCGAAGGTGTATTTTACGAGGACGCTTTAAATATTCTTTATCCCGACGCAGTTGAGGGCGCAATTAAAGAAGCAAATCTTAAGTTTGTTGACGATAAGATTGATTTTGATATGGTATCCATCGGTGAGGAAGGCGCTCACTTTAAAGTAACAATTACTGTATATCCCGAAGTTACTGTTGCTGATTACAAGGGCATCAAGGCCGAGAAGGTTGTTGCAGAGGTTACAGATAAAGAGGTTGAGGACGAGCTTGCTCGTCTTGCCGACCGCAATGCACGTATGGTTGAGATTACCGACAGAGCTGCTTCTATGGGCGATACAGCCGTTATCGACTTTGAAGGCTTTATTGATGATAAGGCGTTTGAAGGCGGTAAAGGTGAAGCATTTGCTTTGGCACTCGGCTCGGGTCAGTTTATCCCAGGTTTTGAAGAGCAGGTTGCAGGTCACAGCGTAGGTGAGGAGTTTGACGTTAACGTAAACTTCCCCGAAGAATATCAGGCTGAGGAGCTTGCAGGTAAGCCCGCAGTATTTAAGGTTAAGATTCACGAAATTAAGGTTCGCGAGTTACCTGAAATCGACGACGAGTTTGCAAAGGACGTTAGCGAGTTTGATACAGTTGATGAGCTTAAGGCTGATTTAAAGGCAAAAGCACTTGACAGAAAAGCAAAGGCTGCTGACGAGCAGGTTGAAAACGATATCGTTGATAAAATTGTTGACGGTATGAAGGCTGAAATTCCTGAGGCTATGATTAACAACCGCGTTAAGCAGATGGTACAGGATTTCGCTTATCGTCTACAGATGCAGGGTATGAATATCGAAACCTACATTCAGTACACAGGTACCGATATGGCAGAGTTCGAAAAGACCTTCCGTCCTCAGGCTGAGAAGCAGGTTAAGATGCGCTTAGCACTCGAGAAGATTGTCGAAATCGAGAACATTGTTCCTACCGAGGAAGAAATCAACGAGCAGATTGAGAAGATGGCTGCACAGTACGGCATCACCGCCGAGCAGGTTAAGAATGCTGTTCCTTCTGAAGAGATTGCTAAGGACTTAGCAGTTAATAAGGCAATTGACCTTGTTAAAGAGAATGCAGTTGTAACTGAGGTTAAGGAAAAGAAGGCTCCTGCTAAGAAGTCTACCACCAAGAAGACAACCGCTAAGAAGGAAGACGGCGAGAAAAAGCCCGCAACCAAAAAGACAACCACTAAAAAAACAACCACCAAAAAGGCAGCGGAGAAAACTGCTGAATAATTGATTATTATTCTTTTGTTGTGTTCATAATTATCTATAGCGAGGAGAAACGGGGTTAACCGTTTCTCCAAGTTAATTTTTAAATGGAGGTATCATTTATGGATATGAGTTTAGTTCCTTACGTTGTAGAACAAACAAGTCGCGGTGAGCGTTCTTATGATATTTTTTCAAGATTACTCAATGACCGCATTATTATGCTTTGCGACCAGGTAAACGATACAACGGCAAGTCTTGTAATTGCACAGTTATTATACCTTGAGGCACAGGACCCCGATAAGGATATTAGTTTTTATATCAATAGCCCCGGTGGTTCGGTTTCGGCTGGTTTAGCTATATATGATACAATGCAGTACATTAAGTGTGACGTTAGCACCATCTGTGTTGGTATGGCTGCTAGTATGGGCGCATTTTTGCTTTCTGCAGGCGCAAAGGGCAAGCGTTATGCTTTACCTAATAGTGAAATTATGATTCATCAGCCTTTGGGTGCTGCACAGGGTCAGGCAACCGATATTTTAATTCACGCACACCATATTGAGAAAACAAGAGAAAGATTGAATCAAATGTTGGCTCAAAATACCGGTCGTGATATCGAGGAAATTCGCAAGGATACCGAAAGAGATAACTTTATGAGTGCCGCTGAGGCTGCCGAATACGGTCTTATTGATAAGGTTATTGATAAGAGATAGGAGTTCTTATGGCTGGCAGAGATAAAGAAAAAACTGTTCAGTGCTCATTCTGCGGTAAAACGCAGGATGAGACTGTTCGTCTTATAGAAGGCCCCGGTGTATATATCTGTGACGGTTGTGTTTCCTTCTGTAGCTCACTTTTGCTTGATGATGAGGAATTATTGGGCAAAAAGAAGGGCGCTTCTAAAAAGAAAAAAGAGAAGGAATTTACGCTACCTAATCCCGAGCAGATTAAGGCGCATCTTGACGAATACGTAATTGGTCAGGATGATGCCAAAAAGACCTTGGCAGTTGCCGTTTACAACCACTATAAGCGTGTGTTTAAAAATATCGATAACGACATCGAAATTAACAAGAGTAACGTTGTTTTATTAGGACCTACCGGTGTTGGTAAAACACTTCTTGCACAAACACTTGCTAAAATCATTGACGTGCCAATTGCCATAACCGACGCTACCACCTTAACCGAGGCGGGCTACGTTGGTGAGGACGTTGAGAATATACTGCTTCGTCTTATTCAAGCGGCTGATTTTGATATTGAACGTGCGCAGCACGGTATTATCTATGTTGATGAAATCGATAAAATCGGTCGCAAGTCTGAAAACACCTCAATCACACGCGACGTAAGCGGTGAGGGTGTTCAGCAAGCTTTACTTAAAATCTTAGAGGGTGTTGTTGCCAACGTACCGCCACAGGGTGGCAGAAAGCATCCGCATCAGGAGTTTTTAACAATCGATACAACCAACATTTTGTTTATTTGTGCAGGTGCCTTTGACGGTATCGATAAAATTATCGAAAAGCGCGTTGGCGGCAGCAGTGTTGGTTTTGGCGCAGATATTAAGTCAAAGAGTGAGCGCGCAAAGGAAATCGCATCCGAGGAAATAACCCATCAGGATTTAGTGAAATTTGGTATGATTCCTGAGCTTGTGGGCAGACTACCTGTTGTTACTATGCTTGAAGCGCTCGATAAGGACACCTTAATTAAGGTTATGACCGAGCCTAAAAATTCAATTATTAAGCAATATAAGGCATTATTCAAAATGGATAATATCGAGCTTGATTTTGAAAGAGGCGCACTCGAACAAATTGCCGATTTGGCAATTGAGCGAAAAACGGGTGCCAGAGGACTTAGGTCTATAATTGAAGCAACACTTAAAGAAATTATGTTTACGGCACCGTCCGACGAAACAATCGTTTCGGTTACGATAACTGCCGATACCGTTTTGGGTGGCGAGCCCGTAATCAAACGCAAATAATTTAGGCAGCCTTAGGCTGCCTTTTTTAGAGGTAGAATAATTGGAATTTAAAAGATTTGAATTATCCGATATTGAAAATTTAGCAC
This sequence comes from Oscillospiraceae bacterium, assembly GCA_015066295.1. Classification (GTDB taxonomy): domain Bacteria; phylum Bacillota; class Clostridia; order Oscillospirales; family Acutalibacteraceae; genus SIG565. The sequence goes on along the minus strand of SVOR01000006.1, from coordinate 17,184 downwards.
CACTTATTTTAAATAAACGTTCTATTTCCTGTGAAAACACACTTGCAAATTTGGCTGTATGGGCACCTTCCTATGAACCCGAAATTTATGTAGATTCGCAGGACGTTTATATTAAAATTGAGGATAAAAATGGTCCTGTATTCTCGCTTATGCTATGCAGCGATTTAAAAAAATCGGTTCAAAAGGTTTGTGACTTTTGCAAAACAAATAATATTATCCCACAGTTTTTGGTTGAGGACGATTTTTTGGCTGAATATAGTGATATTTTCCAAAATGATTTTTTTCTGTATGAGGTTAGAAGCGCTGCAGAGTATATTTATAAACAAAGCGATTTGGCAGGGCTTAGCGGTAAGAAATATCACTCAAAAAGAAATCATATATCAGCCTTTTCTAAAAAATATGATTGGCGCTACGAACCGCTTTGCGAGGGTAATAAAACCGATTTTTTGCGTATGGCTGACGAGTGGTATTTAAAAAATCAGGATAAACTTAATGGGGAAACCGAGATTGAGCGCGAAGGCATACACTATTTAGTTGAAAATATGTGGAAATTTGGCGCACAAGGCGGTCTTATTCGTGTTGACGATAAAGTTGTTGCAATAACGCTCGGCGCTGCCATAAACGAAAATATCTTTGATGTTATGTTTGAAAAGGCACTGCCCGAATATCAAGGTGCCTATGCCGTAATAAACAATGAGTTTGCAAAAACGCTTAACCACGATTTAATAAATCGCGAAGAGGATTTAGGCATCGAGGGGCTCCGTAAAGCAAAGCTTTCCTATAAACCTCATATTTTACTTCGTAAATATATTGCAGTTCCAAAACGAGTATTCGAGTCAAGCGTAAATTTGCATTTAGTTAGTTTCGAGGGCGAAACCGAAAAATCGGCAAACAGCTTTGTTTCAAGTTTTTTTGGAGATTGCTTTTTTGTACAAAAAAACGGAAAAATTATTAGTCAATTATTTGTTATTGACGCCGAGTTAAATGGTGAGTCGGTAGGGTACATCTATGCCGCTGCAACCGATAAAGCGTACCAAAAGCAAGGACTGATGGGTTCGCTTATCGAAAAAGTTAAGCAAATCTATCCTCGTTTAGCATTACGACCTGCAAATGAGCGGTTATATTCCTATTATGAAAAATTCGGTTTTAAAACGGCATTTTATAGTGATGTAATTAACGGCATCAAAACCGAAAACACGGTAAAATTAAGAAAAATAACCGATTTAGCCGAGTTCCTTCAGTTGAGAAATTCACTCTTGCCGACAAATTCACTAAATTTGTGCGATAAAGCACTCGATTTTGTTTTAGAGCAATATGAAGTTTATGCCGGTGATAATTGCTTGGCGGTATGCTATAAAGACGGGGATACGCTGAATATTAGAGAATTGCTTTATAGTGGAGAATATGATGGTTTTATAAATGCTTTGTTAAAGGCCGAGAATTGTAATAAATTTGTCGCGTATATGCCAACCGAAACAAAGAAAATTAAAAGCGGTATGCTATATCCTTATGACGAAAAAATTAACTATTTAGGCTTAGCAATAGATTAAAAAAAGAGATGCATCGCATCTCTTTTTTTATTAAATATTAAGCTTTGTTTCGCGGGCATAGAAAAATATGTATTGCTGGATAATACCTGCATAGCATGTGGCAGCCTCAGGTAATTCACCATCAAACAAAACTTCAAGGGCTCGCTTTATCCATACGTCTTTCGGAAAAGCATCGAGTCGTCCCATACCGTAAAGCATAGCACAGTCGGCAACCTTGGCACCAACGCCGTAAATACACATAAGCTTTTGACGAGCCTCGTCGGTAGAAAGTTTTTCAATTTCTGCAAAGCATATTTCACCACTTGCAACACGCTTTGCGGCATCGAGAATATATTTTGCTCTGAATCCGCTGCGCAAAACCGCTAAATCATCTAGGCTTAAAAGTGATATTTTTTCTGCAGTAGGGAAGGTGTAACCGCCCTCGATTTTATCTCCGAAATTCTCACATAGACGTTCAACAATACCTTTAATACGAGGTATATTATTGTTTTGTGAAATTATAAAAGAGCAGAGCGCCTCCCAAGAGTCTTGCCGTAATATGCGAATACCGTTACCGTATTTGGCGGCGTTTTTTAATGTTTCATTATGAGAAATGCCGTCAATAATCTGCTCGTAATCGCGATTTAAATCAAAGTAATTAAGCCAAATTTCTTCAAAATCTTTTTTGGTTGTATCAAATAGTATTATTTTTTCTTCATCCTGTTTAAGTCTTAACAATTTACCAAATGCAATACCTTGCCAAACTTCGTCATCGTTTTTCGACCAACGAAACGCCTGACCACAATCAAGGGTTTGGGCAATATTAAAATTTTTAAAATCGGTAATTATTACGTCATTATTTTTAAATTCAACCAACATAAAAAACACTCCAAAAAATATATTTCAATTCTAACATATTTGTTGTATAATAACAAGAGGAGATGATTAAATGAGAGACGATATTTGCACCATACCCGTCAGTGAGGTATTTGAGGTTAATGACGGTTGTCCGATTTGCCGTATGAAAAAGACGGTAGAAACACATATTATTGATTACATTATGGGCGCCGCTATGATGGAGCCCGATGTTAGAATCGAAACCAATAAAAAGGGCTTTTGTCGCGAGCATTTTCGCGATATGCTATCACACAGAGGTCGTCTTGCCTTAGCGCTAATGATAGAAACCCACCTTGATGAGCAGAAAAAGGCTATTTTTGACGGAAAGTTGTTTAATTCTGCTGTGTCCAAGGCTAAAAAGGTGAGTCGCCTTAATGAATCCTGCTTTATTTGTGATAAAATTGAGTGGGGTATGTCGCGTATGGTTGAAACACTTTACCGCTGTTATGAAACCGAAATGGATTTCAGAGAGCTATTTAATAATCAAAAATGCTTCTGTCTGCCGCATTATGAAATGCTTGTGAATAATCTTGATAAAAAGAAAATGCGCAATTACGGCGACGCGTTTTTAAAGAATATTTCGCGAATTACCGAGGAAAACATCGAGCGTTTGAGTGCTGATATTAAGAATTATTGCAAGGTGTATAATTATCAGGGCAACAAGGAAAATTGCGACTGGGAAAATGCCAAGGATTCGGTTGAACGTTCAATAAATTTCTTAACCGCACAAAACGTTGAATAATGTCGAATACTTTACATAATGTGGATAAATACCCCCATTGTTAATAACTTTTCGGCTAAATACGGGCACTTTTTCAACTTATTAACCGAGTTATTAACATTTTTATGTTAACTTGAATATTAATCCAAAATAATGCCAAAAATATTTTTAAGTAAATCTTGGTGGTGTTTTTTTGGTAAAAGGTGTAAATAAAACGGTAATTGAAATCAATGATACCGGGTCACAAATGTTTGAACGCGTTGTGCTTTTTGTAAGCCCGCAATATGGAAATATAAGTACCAAAAGATTAAATTGTGAGGCGAGAAGCTTAATTAGGAAATTTGATTCTGATTATTCCACAACACCGAGCGTTCGCGAACGTTTTAAGCAACGGCGCAGGCTACGCACAGTGTTATGTGTTGCGGCATCGCTTATACTGGGCATCACAATATTATTATTGATATTATAATTTTAGCAAGCACCCGATGGTGCTTGCTTTTTTTTGCTATATGTAATATAATATTCTACGATTGGAAGTGAATTAAATGCAAAAGAACGTTAAAACTGCATTTGCCTGTTGGTTACGCTATACCATTTGTGCAATTCTTGCTTTTTTTATTTATCTTTCGGTGTCGGTTATTACAGTCGGCTCTTTTACCGACGTTATAGGCTACGAGGCGAGAGATTCTAAAACAGGTGAGACACTGTACGTTTATCATTATGAAGATGGCGAGGATACAAAGGCACAAGAGTATAAGGACAAGGGTATTGAGATTGCAACGCTTGCTATCCGTAACGAGCTTGCAGGGACTCCTAAATTCTTTACTGTATTTATTTCACAGCTTTTGGCATTACTTATGGTTGTTGCATTTACCCATAAGCGACTTTGGGCACTCGGAGATAGTGATGCAAATCTTGTTAATTTCGAGCATATTGAGGCAAATAAATTAAGAGGACTTTATATTGGCCTATTGGCAATAATACCAAACGTGATTTCGTGGCTTGTAGTCGTTGCTTCAAAGCTTGGTATTATTACCGATAAAGTAATTTATGTTTTCAGACTAATAAATTATCAACTGTTTTCATTAGTTAATTTGCTTTTTGGCGAAACTACTATTTCTACGGTCGACGTTTCTTGGGGCGCAATAGTTTTGTGTTTACTTATTTTCACTGTTTTACCCATTATTTGTTGCGTTTCTTATTTATTAGGCTTTAACAGAATTCGCATAAGCGAAAAACTTATTTACAGAAAAAATGACAGAGGTTAATTATGGCAGGTTTTTTTGGTTTATTTAACTACGAAAAAGAAGGACCGGGTGTTGAAAAAAATGCCCCGAAAAAGAAAAGGTTTATTGAGTTTTTTGAGATTTATTTCAAAAACTTCTGGAAGCTGTGCATAAACAGTATTTGGTATTGGTTGCTTACAATACTTGGCATTACAGCAGGATTTGCGGCGGCAGGTATGACCAATCTTACGCGAAATATGGCGGTAGATACCCATTCGTTTGGTACAAGCGACTTCTTTTCAACAATTAAGAAAAATTGGAAGCAGTCCTTGGCAGCGGGTATTATAAATACGCTAATATTGGCGTTTTTAATTTACGATATTTATTTCTTTTATGTTCAGTATATTGGTACAGGCGCAATAATGCATATTATCGGCTTGGCAATTTGTATTACGGCATTACTCATATTCTTTGTTGTTCGTTATTACCTTTGGTTTATAATTACTACCTTTAAGCTAAAACTGAAACAGATTTATAAAAACTCTTTAAAGCTGGCGCTCGTTGGTTTAAAAAATAATCTGTTTATTTTCGGTGGTATGATTTTACTGTATGGTGTTTGCTACCTAATCGGTTTTATCGGTATGCCGATTACAAACTTTATTTTTATTCTCTTACTTATTTTTGTAGTACCGCCCGTAAGATTTTTAATAATTCAGTTTAACGTTTTTGGTGTTATAAAGAAGTATATGATCGACCCATATTATGCCGAGCATCCCGACGAGGATATCGAGCTTCGCAGACGTTTAGGCGTATATGATGGTGATAAAAAATATTCTGAAGAAGATTTGTTGTAAAAAAGAAAAGCACCCGAAAGGGTGCTTTTTATATATAATGGGGCAAATTCGGTTATTTTAAAGATAATCCAAGATTACCGCCGAATGACAGGATATCCTAATTCGAGCCCCTGTCATATTATATGACAAATTAAGCAATTGGTGATTTTCTTATAAACAATACACCAAGAGTATTTGCACCGCAGTGTGAAGAAATGGTGCAGCCTGCACGAGTAACGTTTAATTCGGCAAAGGGTGCAGTTTCCTTAACAAGTGCTACAATGGTATCGACAACTTCGGGGTCGCAGCCGGCATGGGTAACAAATACGCGCTCAAGTGAGATATCAGAATAGTCGCCAATGCGGTCCTTAACATACTCTTTAAGGGTATCAACGTACTTGCCACGATATTTCTTTTCAACACCCATTTTGCCGTTTTTAACGGTAATACAGGGTTTTAATTTAAGAAGATTTGCGCCGAGTGCTGCAACGGCTGAGCAACGACCGCCCTTGTGTAAATATTCAAGATTATCAATTACAAACGAAGCGTCAACGCAGGGAACGTAATCGGTGATTTTTTCGGCAATTTCTTTTGCAGAAAAGCCTTCGTTAGCCATATCAACAGCCTTTAAAACGAGCAAACCGCCACCTGTCGAAAGGTTATGGGTATCAACAACGTAGACGTCATCAAACTCTTCAGCTGCGAGTGAGCAGTTTCTGTAAGTTCCCGACATTTCAGAGCTGATGGTGAAGTGCACAACAGAGAAACCATCGTCTACAAACTTTTGAAAGAAGTCGGTAGCTTCTGCGATGTTTATTGCCGAGGTTTTAGGTAATACCTTTGTTTCATCATAATACGCATATATATCATCTGCGGTGATGTCAACACCATCTCGATAAGATTTATCGCCAAGGGTGACACCAAGCGGCATAATGCCAATATTAAATTTTTCAATAATTTCAGCACCTAAATCACAGGTACTGTCACTGGTAATAATGACCTTTTTGTCACTCATACAAGCACCTCCAAAAAATACTGTGATTAGTATATCACAAACAAAGAAAAATCTCAACATTTTTATTGACATAAATTTTCCATAGACTTATAATTATTTATATTATTTTATTAAGAAATCGAAAGGAAGTAACCGCTTGAAACGTTGGTTTAAATATGTGTCCCCGTATAAAAAATATTTTATTTTGGGCCCGTTGTGTATGATAGTTGAGGTTATAGGCGAAGTGCTTATGCCGAAATACCTCTCAATGATAATAAATAATGCAGCCTCGAAGACGCCCGTTTATAGCATCGGCGTTACCATTTTAATGATTTTAACGGCCGTCATTATGATGCTCGGTGGTGTTGGCGGCAGCTATTTTGGCGCAAAAGCATCGGTTAATTTCGCGGCCGACTTGCGTGAAAACGTTTATGCGAAGGTGCAAGAATTTTCATTTTCCAACATCGATAAATTCAGCACAGGTTCGCTTGTAACTCGTCTTACCAACGACGTAACCCAGCTGCAAAACTTTGTTAATATGCTGCTTCGTATGGCGCTTCGCGCACCGGGTATGCTAATCGGCGCTATCGTTATGGCGGTGCTACTGCGTCCCGACCTTGCAACAGTTTTGGCTGTTACTATTCCACTTATGCTAATTTCAATCATAGGAATAATAACAAAGGGTTTTTCACTGTTTTCGGGCGTTCAAAAAAAGGTTGACTCGCTCAACTCAACCGTTCAGGAAAACGTTACCAATATTCGTGTTGTTAAATCCTTTGTCAGACAAGATTATGAGAACGAAAAGTTTAATAAGGCAAACTCTGAACTTAAGAGTGCGGGCTTAAAGGCTATCGGTACAATGATTTTAATTTCGCCGATTATGACTCTTTTTATGAACCTTACAACACTGGCTGTAATTTGGTTCGGCGGAAATATTGTTATTGACGGCGGTATGCCCATTGGTGATTTGTCAGCATTTATCACATACGTAACACAGATTTTGTCTTCCTTAATGATGGTTACAATGATGATGATGATGTCCTCACGTGCTTTGGCATCGGCACGCCGTATTTCCGAAGTCTTGGATGAAGATATCGACCTAAACGATGATAATTCCAAATATAAAGATTTAGAAGTCAACAATGGTGAAATTGAATTTAAAAACGTTACCTTCCGTTATTATAAGAACAGTCAGGATAGCGTGCTCAACAAAATAAATATAAAAATACCCGCCAAATCAACCGTTGGTATTATAGGCTCAACCGGTTGCGGCAAGACTACACTCGTTTCCCTTATTCCACGCCTTTACGATTGCGACGAGGGTGAGGTTTTGGTTGATGGTGTTAACGTAAAGGATTACTCTCTCTATAATTTAAGAGAGGGTATTGGTATGGTTTTGCAAAAAAACACGCTATTTTCAGGTACCATCAAGGATAATCTGCTTTGGGGCAAGGCAGATGCCACCGACGAAGAAATTAAAGAGGTTGCCGAATATGCGCAGGCAGAGAAGTTTATAAGTAATTTCAACGAGGGATATGAGTATGATTTAGGTCAGGGTGGCACCAACGTGTCAGGTGGACAGAAGCAGCGCCTTTGTATCGCACGTGCTTTACTTAAAAAGCCCAAAATTATTATTCTTGACGACTCAACAAGCGCAGTTGATACCGCTACCGAGGCTCAAATAAGACGTGCATTTTCAGATTCACTTAAGGATTCAACAAAAATTATCATCGCACAGCGAATTTCCTCTGTACAGTCGGCAGATATCATTATTGTAATGGATAATGGTGCCGTTACAGGCGTTGGTAATCATGATTATCTTATGAAAAATAATGAGGAGTATCAAGAAATTTACTATTCACAAATTGAAAATAAGGGGGCGCAAAAGTAATGGCAAAGAGAAGTCTCGAAGAATTACAAAAACGCTATACAAGCAGCGTTGCGGCCCACAAAGGTATGATGGGGGGCGGCCACAGAGGTGGCGTACGCGCAAAGGGCAAACCTAAGCATACAAAACAGACCATTAAAAGATTACTCGGTTATGTGGCACCACACAAATTCCGCTTAATTTGTGTTGCGCTTTGCATGATAACGGCAACTCTTACGTCGCTGTTAGGCTCTTATGCTCTTAACCCAATTATTAACCGAATTGCTGGTTTATCAGCTGAAGAAATTGCAAAATCGGGTGTTGTAGCCGTTAAGGCAGATGCTATTATTAACTCCTTCAAAACGGTTGTTTATCCTGTTGTTTCAGGTGTTTTTGGTGATAATAAGGCATCCGACGTAATTGTTTATTTAATTGCCGCTTTGATTATCTTATTCTTTATTTACCTTGTAGGTATTGCGGCAACTTATATTCAAAGCCGTTTGATGATTACCGTTTCGCAGTCTACTGTTGAAAAAATCAGAAATGATTTGTTCGGCAAGGTGCAAAAGCTACCAATTAGCTTTTTTGATAAAAATACAACAGGCGAGGTTATGAGCCGATTTACAAACGATATTGATAACATCGGCGTTATGCTTGATAATTCAATGATTTCGCTTGTTTCAGGTACAATTACTCTAATCGGTACTTTTATTTTTATGATTACGACAAATTGGCTTTTAACCTTAATTACTATTGTATTTATACCCATATTTGCTCGCGGCGGTGCTGCTATTGCAAAACGCAGTTCAAAATATTATAGCGGTCAACAAGCTGCACTCGGCTCGGTTAACGGCTATATTGAAGAAACAGTTACAGGCCAAAAGGTTGTTAAAGTATTTAATCACGAGGACACCTGCGTTGAGGAGTTTGGCGAGTTAAACAACGACCTCAGAAACAAACAGTTTAAAGCACAGTTTTATGGCGGTATAATGGGTCCCATTATGGGCAATACCTCACAAATAAGTTATGCTATAACCATTGGTGTTGGCGGTGTGCTTATGTGCACAACGGGCTTTACACCTGGTGCGCTTACCGTTTTTGCCAACTATTCAAGACAGTTTTCAATGCCCATAAATATGATTGCTCAGCAAACCTCGACCGTATTTTCGGCATTGGCAGGAGCTGAGCGCGTATTTGCCGTTATGGACGAGGAGCCCGAGGTAAATATCGAAAATAAGGATAATATTGCAGATACCATTAAGGGTGAGGTTGTATTTGAGAACGTATCGTTCGGCTACACACCCGATAAACAGGTGCTTAAAAATATATCTCTTTATGCTAATTCGGGTCAAAAAATAGCCTTTGTAGGCTCAACGGGTGCAGGCAAAACGACGGTTACAAACCTTATTAGCAGATTTTATGAAATTGATGAGGGTAAAATTTATATCGATGGCGTTGATATAAAAGAACTTGATAAAGAATTCTTGCGAAAAAATATTGCTATGGTATTGCAGGATACACACCTGTTTACCGGCACAATTATGGAAAACATTCGTTATGGCAGACTTGATGCTACCGACGAAGAGGTTATTGAAGCTGCAAAAAATGCAAGCGCACATTCATTCATTATGCGACTTGAAAACGGCTATGACACCGTTATTACGGGTGATGGCGCTAATCTTTCACAAGGTCAGCGTCAATTGCTTAACATTGCACGTGCGGCAATATCAAAAGCTCCAATACTTATTCTTGATGAGGCTACCAGCTCGGTTGATACAAGAACCGAGCGACATATCGAGCACGGTATGGAACGACTTATGAAAAATCGTACAACCTTTGTTATTGCGCACCGACTTTCCACCGTTCGTAATGCCGATGCAATTATGGTGCTTGAAAATGGCGAGATTATCGAGCGTGGCAATCACGACGACCTATTAACTCAAAAGGGCAGATACTATGAATTATATACGGGCAAAAAGGAATTAGATTAGGTTTTATGAAAAAATTAGGTCCTGTTTTTATAATACTTTCGGCTTGTTTGTGGGGTACAATTGGTGTTGCCGTTAAATTTTTGGGCAGCTTTGGATTTAACTCAATGCAAATAGTGTTTTTGCGTGCTATTACAACCGTTTGTATAATGGGGTTAGTATTGCTTTTTTACAATAAAAACCTCTTAAAAATTAAATTTAAGGATATTTGGTGCTTTTTAGGTACGGGTGTTGTAAGTATTGTATTTTTTACCTATCTAAATTTTTATACAATTACTTTAACCTCGTTATCCTTTGCCGGTATTATGCTTTACACAGCGCCTTTTATTATGGTATTTTTGGCGGCAATATTCTTTAAGGAAAGAATAACGTTTAAAAAGATTATTGCCTGCATTGTGGCGTTTTGTGGTTGTTGTTTGGTTGCAGGAATTTTAGGCAGTGACGTTAAAGTCTCAACGCTTAGCATCATTACGGGTGTGGCATCGGGATTTTTCTATGCGCTTTATACCGTATTTAGCCGCTTTGCGCTTAACAAAGGCTACCATTCGTTTACAATAACGTTTTATACCTTTCTATTTTCGACCCTCGGTTCGCTTATATTTATAAATCCGACCCAAACCTTTAAAATAGTTGCTGCTTCGCCTAATTGCTTGTGGGGAATATTCGCAATTGCCGTATTTAATACGGTGTTACCATATATTCTTTATACAAGCGGTTTAAAAACCGTAGAGTCGGCAGTAGCTCTTATTTTGGCAACCGCCGAGCCTGTTGTAGCAACCCTCGTCGGTTTCTTACTATATAATGAAAAAATCACGTTATCAAGTGCGATTGGTGTTGTTTTGGTGGTTTCATCGGTTGCACTTTTAAATCTTAAAAAAAGAAAGGTAAAAAATGATGGATAATGCATATTGGATTTGGAAACGTTCAGATTTTGAGAATTTTCACAACTTAAAAATGCACTCTCGTAGAACGGAATTCGGTGTAGAATATCCGCCTTTTTGGAGAATGACACCACCAAGTGTCCGTCTTGATTTTTTATCTGAATATAATGCTTTAAAAGATTTTACGGTTAGCGTTGCGCATACAGGTATCGGTTATCTTATTTTAGATGAGCGTAAAATGTTTGATATCAAAAAAGAAATTACTCTACCGTCCGGTGAGCATAGAGTCAGGGTATCAATACAAACCGATTGTTGTTTTCCGACAATTTATATTAACGGTGAGTTTTTAAAAACCGATTCGTCTTGGGGAGTCTGCGAGCCGTTTGCAAAGCGTGAAAATGCCGCGTTTAGTGCAATGTTTGATGCTGCAGAAAAAAATCCAACCGTATTTCCTTTTGAATACGAAAGGGTAATGCCTATAAAAGCGGAGAAGCTTGAAAGAGGAATTATGTACGATTTCGGCAAGGAAGTTTTTTGCAAGGTTAAATTATCTAACCTCAACGCTGATGAAAAGACATTTTTAGTTTACGGTGAAAGTCGTGAAGAGGCGCTCGATAAAGAAAACGCTCTTATTTACTATACGAGTGAGCTTAGTACTTCTGCCGAATTTATTCCGTCAGCATTTAGGTATTTATATCTTGAATGCAGTAATGCGCAAAAGGTAGAAATTGATGCTGAATTTGAGTTTTTGCCTATCACCGATAAGGCATATTTTAAGTGTGATAACGAATTTTTTACAAAAATATGGGACGTTTGCTCGTACACCTTCCATCTTTGTAACAGAGAATTTTTAATTGATGGTATAAAGCGTGACCGTTGGTGTTGGGGTGGTGATGCATACGAATCTTATTTGTGTGACTATTATCTGTTCTTCGATAAAGAGTCAGTAACCAGAACGCTTAATCTGTTAATAGGTAACGGCAATTTCGATTTACACGTCAACACGATACCCGACTATACCGCACTAACTGTAATTGGTGTGCTTGATTACTATATGCACACGGCAGATGTAGAGTATATTAAGGCAATTTATCCGCAGCTTGAAAAAATTTACGAATATACATATTCTCGTCTTAACGGCGAGGGCTTTGTTGATAATTTTGAACGCGACTGGATATTTATTGATTGGTCAGATGATTTAGATAAAGACGGCGCTATGTCGGCAGAGCAAATTTTACTTTGGAAAATGAACAAGGCAATGGCAGAATTAGCCGACGCCATTGGGGAAGACACCAAAAAATATGACGGCAACGCCGATGAATTAAAGATAAAAATAATGGATAAATTCTGGCGTGATGATTTAGGTGGATTTATCGATTCATATACCTCGGGTAATAATCGAATAAACCGTCAGGCGAACGTTTTTGCTATTATGTTTGATTTTGTTGATAGAACTAAAAAGAACATAATTCTTAATAACGTTCTATTAAACGATAATGTCCCGCCGATTGTAACACCTTATTTTAAGTTTTACGAATTGGTTGCTCTTGGCATTATGGGTAGAATAGATATTGTTCAGAAGGAAATCGAAAATTATTGGGGCGGAATGTTAAAGCTTGGTGCAACTACTATTTGGGAAATATTTAACCCTGATGAAAATGCTGCCGAGCATTATGCCATGTATTCAAAACCGTTTGGTCGTTCGCTTTGTCATGCGTGGGGCGGTGGACCTATTTATCTGCTTGGTCGATTCTGTGCAGGAGTTTATCCCACAAGTGCCGGCTATAAAACCTTCAGGGTTGAACCGATAAAAGGTAATTTTAATAATTTTGAGGCTGTCGTGCCTGTAAATAACGGTGAGGTTTCGGTTAAGCTTGATGAAAAATCAATCACTGTCATTTCAAACGTTGATGGCGGCGAGCTGTTATGGGATAACCAATTATATAAAATCCAAAAAAATATTACCTTGTCGGTAAATATCTAAATACAACAAAATCATCCACAGTATGTTTTTATAATACTGTGGGTGATTTTTTTTATAAATATAAGCTCGTAAAATAATGCCACATAAGTAAAAATAATTGTTGTTTTTAAATTAAAGTGGAAAATTTTGGCAAGAATTATATGTTCTTGTCGACAAAAATTCCAAATAATTCCAAATAATTTCGCAAAAAGTATTGCAATTTCCAAAAATATGCGGTAAAATATGGACAACGAAATACCGAAAGGAAGATATTTATGAGTAAAAAATTAAAGGTCGTTGTCGCAGATACTACAACAGAGTTAGGTAATGCTTGTGTAAAGGCGTTTGATGAATTTGGTATGGAAACCAATCTTTGTGAGAAGGATGGGTTTAAGTTGCTTGACTGTGTTAGAAAGACAAAACCCGACGTTGTAATTGCCGACGTATTTATGCCTAATCTTGATATTTTAGGTGTGCTTGATAACATAAACAATTCTGATATGAGTGAAAAGCCAATGGTAATGGCAATTTCAAACACCGACAATCCAATTCTTGAAAAAGAAACTTTGTCGGCTGGCGCTAATTACTATTTTATTAAGCCCTTTGATATAAAAATTATGGCCGACAGAATTTTGAAGCTTACAAGCTGGCGAGATATTAGCAAAAGCGAAAATAATTCTGCAAAAATTGATAATAGTGACCTTGAATTGATGATTACCGAGATATTACATCAAATTGGCGTGCCTGCACATATTAAGGGTTATCACTACTTACGTGAAGCAATAATTTTCTCTGTTACCAATGATGAGGTTGTAAATTCTGTTACCAAGATTTTATATCCAACCGTTGCCAAGAAACACGGTACGACTTCTTCGAGGGTAGAGCGTGCAATTCGACACGCAATTGAGGTTGCATGGGATAGAGGCGATATAGACGTGTTAAATTCATATTTCGGATACACAATTCAAAATGAACGGGGTAAGCCGACAAACAGCGAATTTATTGCCATGATAGCCGATAAGCTACGACTAAGAATTAAAAATCGTTAAAGGATGCACCTGCGGAATTTCCGCGGGTGCTTTTGTATATTGACAGTTGTTTTCGCTGATAATATTAAAAATGATTATCGGAGTTTTAAAATGAACAAAGAGCTAAATAATTTTAAAGGTAAAGGTATTTCGGGCGACCTAAAAACAGATATTAAAACATTTAACGCAATTTTTTCTAATGATGCAGTTTTTCGCTTAAGAGAAATTAAAAGCGGTGATTTTAACGGTTGCGTGTTTTTTATGGATGGAATGATTAACACTCTCATTCTAAACGAGTCAATAATTAAACCTTTAATTTTGGCAGAAGGTACAATCAGCGAAAATATAGCAGAGGATATTAGTGAGAGAGTATTGTTTGCTAATGAAATTAAAATAACATCCGATTTAGGTGATATGCTATCGGGCTTGCTGTATGGCGATACGGTTTTGTTAATTGACAAATGTAAGGCGGCTCTCGTCATTAACACAAAGGGTTGGCGGGCGCGTGGAGTAACCGAGCCAAACGATGAGCGCGTTTTACAGGGCCCACGCGAGGGCTTTGACGAAGCGCTAATGTTAAATCTCGCCATGCTTAGAAGAAAATTACCGACGCCCGACCTTGCCGTTGAATTTTTAAGCGTCGGTAGAAAAACCGATACAAAAATATTTATTTGCTATATAGACTCATTGGTCAACAAAAATACCGTTGATATTGTAAAGAAACGTATTAAAAAAATTGATATTGACGGAATTCTTGATAGTAACTATATTAACGAACTGATAAACGACAATAAAAATTCGTGGTTTAAAACTGTTGGTAGCACCGAGAGACCCGATATAGTGGCCGCAAGATTACTCGAGGGCAGAATTGCGGTTATGGTTGATGGCACACCTGTTGTGCTGACTATTCCTTATTTGTTTGTTGAAAATTTTCAGTCAGACGATGATTATTATTTAAATTTCTGGTTTGCGGCAATTGGCAGAATTTTAAGATATATTTGCTTTGCTTTGGCAGTTTTTGCCCCCGCAATTTATATAGCACTAACAATTTATAATCCGCAGCTTGTCCCAACGTCGTTTCTACTTAGTGTTTCTATGTCGCGTGGCGGCATACCTTTTTCGACTTTTGTTGAATGTATAATGCTTGGCATCACCTTTGAAATACTAAAAGAAACGGGTATTCGTATGGCGCAGGGGGTCGGCCACGCTTTAAGCATTGTGGGCGGCTTGGTTGTGGGGCAGGCGGCGGTCGAAGCAAAGATTATAAGCGCACCGCTTTTGATTGTTGTTGCCCTAAGCGGTATTGCGGGGCTTATGCTTCCTCGCCTTAGCACCGCTATTTTTTATTATAAATTTATTTTAATTTTGACTACGACCTTCTTTGGTATGTTTGGATTCTTTGTTGGTGCAACCGTTATGTTTATTAAGATTTATTCGCTTAAATCTTTTGGTATTGATTATACTGCACCATCCACTATTTTCTCAACAAACAGCCTAAAAGACACGCTGATAAGAGCGCCATGGAATTTTATGTCTTTTAGACCTTCGGCAATAAGTGAAAATTTACGACGATTTAGGATGAAAAAATAATTGAAAAGAATTTTAATTTGCATTATTTTATTGACCTTCTTAACGGGTTGCTCAGCCTTTAGTGATTATATAGAGCCTGAAAATAGGGTAATGGTTTCGGCCTTTGGTTTAGATTATATCGATAATGAAATCTTGGTTACTGCCGAATGTATCGATATAAATACTACCAATAATAACGATTCCTACAATATTATGGTTTTAACCGCAAGCGGGGAGACTCTTCAAAAAGCGATAGCTAAATTAAATGCAAAGATTGACGGTAAATTATTTTTAAATCAATGTCCGGTTTTGCTTTTAGGTGAAGGTCTTAATTTATCATTTTTTGAAGACGTTTTTGAAATCGCCGTTAATAAACAGACCTTACCGCTTGGAATTCATATCGTTTGCTGTGAGGACGCACAAAAGACAATTAGTGCCAATGCCGATAAAAAGCCGGCGGGTTACCAGTTAATGAGCTTACTTCATTTTGGTAAAAACACTGTGGGCATCACCGATGATGATACGTTAGTTGTAATTCTAAATTCCATCGGTAAAGGCAACTTGTCCTCTAAATTACCAAGGATAGATTATTTAGAATCGTATGAAATAATCGGGTGCCGATATTTTATAAAGGATTCATATAGTGATTTTGATATTTTAAACGCGCAACTGCTTTATTTAATAAATAATGATTTAATGCCATCCAAAATTATCGTACAAAACGAGGTGTTAGATTATATTAAAAGCAATATAAGAAATGATGAAATAATAATTACCATAAAAAATTATGAGAAATTAAAATTTATCAAGCAAATTGAAGCTGAATTGGAAAACAGAATTTCTCTGATTTCCGATAAAAAGTATAAGGTTAAGCTAAAGGGAGTGAAATAAATGCAAAATAACGCGACCTATTTTAAACACAGTATTTGCCTTAGCTTAGTTTTTTTATTAAGTAGTTTTATGCTTTCAAAGATACTTTTTGACGGTTCTATTGCTTCATTATTGCTTGCGTTTATATTTTCTTTTGTTTTATTTATAAAATGTGAGCCTAATTTAAACATCACAAAAAACAAACTTATAAATGGTATATTGGTAGGCATCTTTATTTGTTTTTGTTTTATTTGTATACTCGTTTGCCAAAATGCTTATATTGTTTTTACCGATAAAATACGACTGCCAAACACCTTGGCAGTCGTATTATCGGGTATATTTACCTTGTTAGCACTATATTTAGGCAGACAAAGTGAAAAGATAATTTTCACGTTTTCGGTATTTACCTTTATTATTTCGGCATTTGCAATTGTTTTAATATTTGTGTTTTCTATTCCACTTTTTGATTTTAAAATATTTATTGAAAACCTAAATTTTGATATTTTAAAAATATCAACCGATGCAATAAGAAATTTCGCTTTCAGTTTTGGACAACTTATTATTATTGCTGTTTTTTTAAAACAAAATAATCGTTTTTCCGCAAATCGAATTTTAATCGGTTCAAGTTTTGGATTTATTGCACTGTTAATATTGGCTTTTAACGTTGTTTTAGTGTTAGATATGAAAATTATTTCACAGCTTGAATACCCATATCCTACAGTGAGCGGTATTTTGACAATTGGTCGGTCGCAAAGCCGAATAGACGGGTTATTATATTTCGTATATTTCGCCTGTGCGCTTATTAAGTCATCGGTAAT
>SVOR01000037.1 GCA_015066295.1 Oscillospiraceae bacterium | reverse complement strand
ACGGCGGCCTGGGGGGCTATGCCCTGCGGTTCGGCGCTCTGGCGGTGCTGATGGTTTTGTACCTGATCCTCCACGAGCTGGTTCACGGTGCTGCCATGAAGCTTTGCGGCACCAAAAAGGTGCGCTTCGGGTTTACGGGAATGTACGCTTATGCGGGCAGTGAGGACTATTACAGCAAACGCCCCTATCTGTTCATCGCACTGGCGCCCATCGTGGTATTCGGGGTATTGCTTGCGGTGCTTCAGTTTTTTGTACCTGCGAGTTGGAGCTGGGTGGTGTATTTTATTCAGATCACCAATATCTCGGGCGGGGCGGGTGACCTCTACGTCACCTTTAAATTCTCCCGCATGCCTTCTGACATTTTAGTGCAGGACAGCGGTGTCGGTATGACCGTCTATTCCGCCGAATAACCCACCAAACGCTAAAAAGAGACACTTTGTAGAAGCCGTACTCTAAAGGACAGTTTTTTATATTCCCTTTAATTTCCCCTTAAATTATGATATAATATAAATAATCGAAAAAGGATCTGAAAGGAAAGCCGCAATGAATGGGAAAAAGAAGAAACTTGATGAAAATAGTGTTCGAGTTATTAAAATAAGCAAGGACGCGCTTTTTGAATTTATATATGAAAAATTTATCGATGATGAGGAAATATTCTTTGATGTTGATTTATTAGAGATTACAAGTCATTTTGATATAAATTTTGAGCGTGGTGAATTTATTTGCTGTGTTTCAAAATCAGAGGATGCAGACGGAAATGTTCTTAGACTGCCTGAAGAAATCAATTTGCAAAATCTAATGATAAACATTCCAGACACCACAACAACAATGTTTGCTGATGATAGATATAAAGAATTCACAAAAGACGAATTGGTTAAATTATCAAAGAAAGTATAATTTAATTTTACGGGGTCTTAGGTGCTCCTAACAAGTGGAAAATGTGATATATGTTTTCCCTGCTTGTTATGGTATGAGACAAAATTAAGAGCTGTGTGGAAATTTTCTACACAGCTCTTTTACTATCTTAAGAGATAAATATATTTTGCGATATATTGCTTCGCAATTCAATATATTTTACTTCGTAAAATTCGATATGTTTACCTGTCGGTAAACTCGATATGATATAAATCCTTATTCGCGTCCGTAGGACA
The DNA here is from genome assembly GCA_015066295.1 of Oscillospiraceae bacterium. Lineage (GTDB taxonomy): Bacteria > Bacillota > Clostridia > Oscillospirales > Acutalibacteraceae > SIG565. Next base: position 9,576 of record SVOR01000037.1, on the reverse strand, counting down.
TATCGAAAGGCGCAGCCTTATATCGCACCGTTAGGTATATCGCAAATTCCGAAAGGGATTTATATCGCTGCGTTGTATCCTTACGGGTACAACGCCTATGCGGTCGTCTTTTTTATTAACCGAGTGCCGTGGGTTCGAACAAAATAAAAATACGGACATCGAACTAATCGACATCCGTATTTTTGGCAGGGGCAGTAGGGATCGAACCCACGGCACTCGGTTTTGGAGACCGATGCTCTACCAGCTGAGCTATACCCCTGTATTTAATTTTAGCTAACACTGGTGGACCAGCAGTTTCGTCTTGAAAAAGTCTCCTGTGGAGATTTTTTCACACGAATGTCCCTGCCGCAGAAAGCGAGCGACAGAGAAGCTTGATGCGTAACATTTCGCATTTCTCACATCCGTTTGAAATGCTGCATCGCATTACTTAGCTAACACTGGTGGACCAGCAGGGACTCGAACCCCGGACCAACCGGTTATGAGCCGGTTGCTCTAACCAACTGAGCTACTGGTCCGTGTCAGCAAGAATTATTATACCATAAAAATTAGCATTGTCAATATTATATTTTTAAATAAAGCGTAAAATTTGTTGCAGTAAACATTAAAATATGATATTATTAGATAGATTTATATTTTACTTTAAGGAGATATACATTATGTCTGACAAACGCCCCATTGGTATATTTGATTCAGGCCTCGGCGGTTTGACCGTTATGAAAGAAATTGTCAAGCTTATGCCGAATGAAAATATTGTATATTTTGGTGATACGGGCAGAGTGCCGTATGGTACCCGAAGCCGCGAAATTATCAATAAATACGCGATGCAGGATGAAAAATTCTTGCTTAATAATGACGTAAAGCTTATTGTTGCCGCCTGCGGCACTGTAAGCTCGGTTGTGGCCGACACCAAGCACTCGCTGCCTGTTCCCTTTTTTGAGGTAATCTCATACGCGGCACAAATGGCGGTAAAGGCGACAAAAAACAAAAAGATAGGTGTTATCGGCACCTCTGCAACCATAAACAGCGGCAGTCACAAAAACAAGATTTTAGAGCTTGATAGCACTATTCAGGTTTTCACCAATGCCTGCACCTTGTTTGTCCCCTTTGTTGAGGAAGGTTGGATTTCAGCCGATGACGACGTGGTTCTCGGCATGGTGAGCAAATATCTTGAACCATTAAAGCAAAGCGGTGTTGACACACTTATTCTTGGTTGCACCCACTACCCTATTTTATGTGACGTTATAAGCAAGGTTATGGGCGACGGGGTTACACTTATAAATCCGGGTGAAGCATTGGCGCTCGCCGTTAAGCAGTATCTCGATGATAGCGACACCGCTACCGACGACACTACCGCTTGCTATGACTTTTTCGTGAGCGATAAAACGGCGGCATTCGAGAAAACTGCCGAAATGCTGCTTGGTAGAAAAATAGATTATAATCAGGTTAAACAGGTGGATATTGATAAAATATGAAGGACGTTTTAATTGATATTAAGGGCACACAGGGTATCGGTGACGATGCTGACGTAATTGAATTTACGACGGTCGGACAAATGGCGTGTAAGAACGGCAAATACTACCTTTTTTATAACGAGAACGATACGCTCGGTGCTGATGATATAAAAACCACCCTCAAGGCCGAGGGTGACGATAAAATTACGTTGAGCCGCACAGGCAGGCTTGAAAGCCGTCTTGTTATTGAAAAGGGTCAGCGAAGCAAATGCTTTTATTCTACAATACAAGGACAGCTTGTGCTTGGCATTTTTGGTGAAAGCATTGTAAACACGTTAAAGGACGACGGCGGCACCTTAAGTATGGCTTACACCATCGACGTCGATAACAGTCTTTTAAGCAGAAATACAGTTGAAATCAAGGTCAGAGAGGTTAATAAATAATGTCTAAAATAGTTAGCATAGCAAAGGAACAAATTTACAGTCAAATAGTAAACGCGGCTAAAAGCGCAATGGATAAGGAGCTTTTACCCAAGGCCGAGCTTACCGATTTCGTAATCGAGGTGCCCTCCAACCGCGAGCATGGCGATTATGCCGTTAATGCCGCTATGGTTTGGTCGAGAGTTTTCCGCAACGCGCCAAGAAAAATTGCCGAAACCATTATGGGTGAGGTAGATTTTTCGGGTACCTACATTGAAAAATACGAGATTGCGGGTCCCGGTTTTATTAACCTGTTTTTAAACGATAAATACTATGCCGACGTTGTAAACGACGTAGTGGCTTGCGGTGAAAATTACGGCCGAAGTGATTACGGTGAAAACAAGAGAATACTTGTTGAGTTTGTATCGGCAAACCCCACAGGCCCTATGCACATTGGTAATGCTCGTGGCGGCGCTTTGGGTGACTGTCTTGCCGCCGTGCTTGATGCAGCGGGTTATAATGTTGAGCGTGAGTTTTACATTAACGATGCAGGTAATCAGATAAATAAATTTGCATTATCGCTCGATTTAAGATATCAGCAGATTTATTCTGACGGCATAGAAATGCCCGAGGACTCATATCACGGTGCCGACATTGTGGCACACGCTAAGTCTTTTGCTAAAATTAACGGTGATAAGTATATGAGCGCCGACGAAAAGACGCGTCGCAAGGCTTTGGTTGATTTCGCACTTCCTAAAAATATTCAAGGCCTGCACGATGACCTTCTTAAATACAGAATCGAATACGACACCTGGTTTAGAGAAAGCTCGCTTCACCAAAATGGCGAGGCTATGAAGGTTGTAGAGTTGCTTAAAGAAAGCGGTCACACCTACGAGAGCGAGGGCGCTTTATGGTTCCGTGGCACCGATTTTGGCAGTGACGATTTTGTGCTTGTACGTGCTAATGGCGTACCGACCTATATCGTACCCGACATTGCATACCACTACAACAAGTTAGTTGTTCGTAATTTCGATAAGGCTATTGATATTTTGGGCGCCGACCACCACGGCTACGTTCCCCGTCTTAAAGGCGCACTCACAGCCCTTGGTGTAGATGCGGCTCGTCTTGACGTTGTGCTTATGCAGATGGTACGTCTTGTGCGTAACGGCGAGGTTATTAAGGCTTCAAAGCGCTCGGGCAAATCTATAACGCTCGTAACACTTTTAGATGAAGTACCGATAGATGCGGCTCGCTTCTTCTTTAATCTTAGAGAAGCAAACAGTCACTTCGATTTCGACCTTGATTTAGCGGTTGAGCAGTCAAGTCAAAATCCCGTTTACTACGTGCAGTATGCGTATGCGAGAATTTGCAGTATTATGCGAAATCTTGCCGCCGACGGCATTGAGCGTGTTGCCGCCGATAAATGCGACCTTACCCTTCTTAGCACCGCAGAGGAGCGTGATTTGATAATTCACCTGTCCGCGCTCACCGATGAGGTTATTACCGCCGCTAAGGTTTACGACCCCGCTAAAATGACACACTATGTAAACGAGCTTGCTACCAAGTTCCATAAATTCTATAATGCCTGCCGTGTACGCGGCATTGACGAGGGCCTTATGCACTCACGTCTTGCCCTTTGCGAAGCTACGGGCATTGCAATTAAAAACGTGCTGAATCTTATGAAGATTGACGCACCTGAAAGTATGTGATTTTATGAACATTTTTATGCGATTCCCCGAGGGCAAAACCAAAGCTGTTACCCTAAACTATGACGATGGTGTAGTTCAGGATAAGCGCTTAATTGAAATTTTAAAGCCCTACGGCATAAAGGCAACCTTTAACATTAACAGCGGTCTGTTTGGAAAACCGGGCCGCTTGACCGAGGATGAAGCAAAAGAGCTTTATACGGGCTCTGGTCACGAGGTTTCGGCGCATACCCTCACCCACTCCTTCCTTGATAAAATGCCGCTTTCAATGGCCACCGAGGAAGTGCTTGCCGACCGCAGAAATCTTGAAAGAATTTTTGGCGGCGTTGTGCGTGGTATGGCGTACCCTTACGGCGTACAAAATGACACTATTGTCGAGCAACTTAAAAGCATCGGCACAGCCTATTCGCGTGTTGCCGATTCGACAAACGATTTCCGTATCCCGACCGATTGGTTGCGACTTACCGCCACCTGTCACCACAACCACCCCGCTCTTATGGAATTGGTTGATAAGTTTTTAAAAGCCGACCCCAATGCCGAAAAATATGGTCGTTCGCCACTGCTTTTTCATCTTTGGGGACATTCTTACGAGTTTGATAGAAATGACAACTGGCACGTTATTGAGGAATTTGCCAAGAAAATCGCCTTTAAAGATGAGGTTTGGTATGCTACGACCATCCAAATTTACGATTACGTTAAGGCATATAACAACCTGATTTTTAACGTTGAATGCAGTTGCGTTTTTAACCCGTCGGGTCAAACGGTTTGGTTTGAAAAGGACGGCGTACAACACTCGGTTGGTGCAAATGAAACAATAAGAATATAAAATATACAAAGACGGCGCAAGCCGTCTTTTTTGATTCTCAAATTTCTTGAAAAAACAACTAAAATATGCTATTTTATAAGTAGTACTATTTTTTGTCACAAATTGGAACTTTTCTGCGTTATATAAGTAGGAGGCGATATAATTGATTAGCTATATTTTCAAAAACAAAACAAAAAACATTATTGTTGCAATCCTTGCAGCAATTTTAATAGTAATAAACTTAGAAACATTTCGCGATTACTTGTTTATGCGTGCTTGGAAGCAATTCATACTTCATTTTTTACCATCCTTTATTTCCTACTGGTTAATTCTAATATATATGCTCACGCTTAAAAGAGAATATAAATTAAAGCCCTTACTTTTTCCAACAGCATTTGCACTTCTCTCACTGCATACCACCTTTTCGATTTCCTTAAATCCAACTGTGTTTTTCTCGTTAAGTGATTTAATAATCGGCTTTATTAGTTTTGTTATGCCGCTACTCGCAACAGTAGGGTATGTTTTCTGCTTTGTCGGCAGTTTATCGAATTTTAAAAAATTATCCTTTATGCGTTTAGGTCTTTCATTTAGTATTGCAAACGTCTTAATTTTATGTTTATATGATCTTTACTTATATTATTTGTCGAAAGAAAATTTGCTACTTTTTTATGTAAAATATATTTTAAACCTAAATGAAGTGTTAGCATACGGTATAGAATTATTATTCTACATAAGCCTTTTGGTTTTAACTATTACAAAGGAAAGTGAAAATATAGATATCAAACCCTTTATTGAAGCGAGAAAATTAAAAAAGCAACTGAAAAAAGAGGCCAAGTTAAAACAAATCACCGACGAAATGGAACCCATAACCGTTGAAGACGGGTTTTGGCGTTGTATGGGTTGTGGTGAAATCCTACCCGACAATATAAATGAATGCGAATGTGGATATAAAAGATAAAAAATATCGGGTGAATTCTATGAAAAGATAGGGAACGTTTCTCTGTCTTATGTCTCTTGATACCCGTATTTTTTAAAAGGAGTTTTGAAAATGAAAAAATTATTGGCATTTATTTGTTTGCTGTCACTGATTTTGTGCCTTGCTGGTTGCAAAAAAGAAAACAAAGAGAATAATGCCACTATTTCAAGCGAATCCGAGACAAATTTCGAAGTGATTTTGGGTGAAAAATTCACTGATTTTGATGGTGTTGATTTTAGTATTACGAAGGTGGTATTGGATGGTGAAAAATCCAAAATATACACCGAATTTGTTAACAATACTGAATATATAGTTACTTACAACCCGAATTATCATATTGAACGTTTTGAAAATGGCAATTGGATTTCTTGTGTAAAAAACAATGACAAGGATGATGAACTTGCCGAACACACCGTACCCGCAGGACAGATAATAAGATATATTAATCTTTTTTATGAAAATTACGACCTTTCCAAACAAGGAAAATACCGCATTATTACCGATTGTGATGTATATAGAAATGGGATTGAAGCCGTCGGTCAAAAATGCAGTGTTTTTGCGGTGTTTACTTTAAATGAATAACAAATATTAACACAGGGGACAATTCTATGTTTTGACACAATATATTAAAAAAGACGGCGCAAGCCGTCTTTTTTGCGATATGTTGCTTCGCAATGCGATATTTTTGCTACACAAAAGCGATATATTTACCCTTCGGTAAATGCGATATGATATAAATCGTGTGAACGCCTGTAGGGCATATCGCAAGGCAAAGCCTTATATCGCACCGTCAGGTATCTCGCAAATCCCGTAAGGGATTTATATCGCTGCAAAATATCTTTTTAAGATATTTTGCACTGTGTTCCGTCGTGTTTTATTTCATAATTCTCTTTATGTATCAAATCACTTATAAACACAAACTCATACCCCTGCTCTTTTAAGGTTTTTAAAATATGCGGTAGGGCTTCGGGGGTGTGCTCGGCGTCGTTATGAAATAATACTATCGAGCCGTTCTTGACCTTACTCGTCACCTTTTGATATATTGTATCGGGGGTGGCGCTGTCTTTCCAATCAAGGCTATCAACGTCCCATTGTATACACTTCATACCCATTGATTCGGTGTTTTCTATCGTCGCATTGTTATAGTCCCCATAAGGTGGTCTAAAAAGCGTTGGGCGCTTCCCTGTCACCTTTTCTATTTTATCGTTACAGCTTTTTAATTCGTCGCACATTTGTGCATTTGACAGGCGCGGCATATTGGGGTGTGTATTGGAATGGTTTTGCACCTGATGCCCTGCATCGCTTAAGCGTTTTACCTCCTCGGGATATTTATCGACCCAAGCTCCCACAACAAAGAAGGTAGCGGGTACCTCGTGCTCCTTTAAAATTGATATTAGCGTATCGGTATCATCAGCGCCCCAGGCGGCATCAAATGAAATCGCTATTTGCTTTTTCTCGGTCTCGACACAGTATATCGGCAATTTTCTGTTGCTCTGTGCAAAGGTCTGCGTAGCACCGATGATGCTAAGTGTCAGCGCTACTACCAAACAACTCGCAATTATTATATGCTTTTTTGTTATTACAAAACATTTCATAAGAAAACACCTCAATACTATATATGCTAATATGCTCGTACTATATTATATTGAATTATTTTGGTTGCTTAATTTTATAGTTCGTATTATAATGGTTTTAATTAGTCGAAACAGTAACTTCGACAAACTACAACCATTATAATTATGTCGGTGAATGACACCTCTGCTTTTTGATATTATGTTAGGAGGATAATATGAAAACCGTTATTATTGATTTTTCTAAATGTAAATGTCCAATGGATTTGCATGATGAAATCAGAGAAAAGTTAGAATTACCCCTATGGTATGGAAATAATTTAGATGCATTATGGGATATGCTTACAGGATTTATAGAAACTCCTATTAGCATAAGTTTAGTTTTTAAACCCGAAAGCAAAAATATTGAAAATTTAAGGGAATCTGTTCTAAAAATAATTGAAACTTTTAAAGAAGCGGAAGAATATGACGATGAATTAAAACTCCATTACGAGATTTAAAACTAAAACCTGTATATTCCGAAAGGAATATACAGGTTTTGCTATATATAACTAATGATATATTATTTTAAAATCCCTTATTGGATTTTATGTGAATAGTACCTGTCTATATTCGAAAAAATACTACTGTTTTACCGCTTAAATGTAAAATCGAACCGATAAGCAAAATTTACAACATTTTATTCTGTTTTTATGTTATAGTTTAATTGTGGAGGTGCAGTGATGAAGTTCAAACTTATAATTGATAAAACAAAGGACGAGGAAATCGTGGCAACGGTGCATAAAAGCTCTTTGTTGACCAACGCAAAACCGATAGTTTAAATAAAAAGCTGCATAGCTAAACGTCTATCGGGCTTGACTTTTATACCACTAAACCTTATAATTGCAGTGGATAAAATATCGGGGTGATATATATGAAGAAAGCATTTAGCTATTTTCAAATTATTTTTTGTGCCATAGTTTTAGCCTTCGTTTACTACATATTCATAGTTAAAAATAACTTCGCACCTGCAGGGCTTAACGGTATTGCAACCATGATACAGTATAAAACCGGTTTTAGTATAAGCTATATGTCACTGCTTATAAATATACCGCTATCTGCCTTTGCGTACTTCTTTGTAAAAAAAGATTTTGCGGTTAAGACACTTTTGTTTTCGGTCGTTTATTCGGTAGCTTTTTTGTTGCTTCAAAATTCAGGCCTTACCTTTATTCAATACAATGCCCTTGGTCACGATACCATCTACCCCGTTATTTTAAGCGGTGTAGTAAGCGGCTGTGTATACGGTATCTGCTTTAAAAGTGGCGCCTCAACGGGCGGCACCGACGTGCTTTCACGCTATATTAACAAGGTGCGCCCCGATACTAACTTTTTTATGGTAACCTTTATACTCAACGGCGTTGTTGCCGTTTCCTCAGTTTTTGTTTATTCCGAGGGTGCTTTGAATTATAAACCTATGGCGCTTTGCATACTCTACTGCTTTATTTCAAATTTTGTGGGTAATCTAATGCTTAAAAGCACCAAAACGGCATATAAATTCACCGTAATTACTACGCACAAGGATGAGTTTGTCGAGGAAATTACCCAAAAGCTACACCACGGTTGCACCGAGATAGATGCCATCGGCACCTATACGGGTGCTAAGAGGTCGGTGCTGATTTGCATTATAAATAAGCATCAGCTTAACGACTTTCAGAAAATTGTTTCAAAATATGATAACACCTTTTCGTACTTTGAGGTTGTTAATGAAACCTACGGCAATTTTAAAAATATAAAACAGCATATAAATAAAAAGGCTTGACCAAAACGGTCAAGCCTTTTTTGCTTGTACATACTATAATATTAAATTGTAGTTTGTCAGACATTAACTGTCCTACACTCTAAAAAACCTTGATATTACTGAGTTTTTCGTCAATTACAAACTCAAATGTTATGTATTTTCCCTTGTTTTTGCCCTTATGAGCGAAAATAAGGGAAATTTTTTGTTTTTATCCGCCAACTACCTTATCGAGCAGTCGTGCGGAAGTACGTTTTGCTTCTCTTGTGGAATGAGCATAAACGTTCATTGTGGTACTGACATCGGCATGGCCTAAAAGCTCCTGCACATCCTTTGGTGCAGCTCCGTTTGAGAGCAGATTGCTTGTGAATGTGTGGCGCAGTTGGTGAAAATGAAACCCTTCAAGACCTTTTACCTTTTTGCTTGCTCTCTTGCACATAATACCAATCGTGCTTGGCGATTCATACGCTCCGTCCGGTCTTAAGCATACAAAGGAGATTTCCTTGTAGCCTTCGGGAACCTTCCCATTTCTCGGTAACGTATAAACCTCGTAATAATTACGGTCTTTTTCCTTAACCTCACAGTAATAATTGAGGCGGTATAATTCGCCGTATTTGAAACGGTTTTTGTGCTGTTCGAGCTTGGCAGTTCTCAGAACCTCTGCCAAAGTGTCACAGAAGTCCACTGTTCTGACTTTCCTGCGTTTGGTAGCCCCTATCTCCGTTTTGTGCCTTGCGTTGTTGTAGCACATACTGCGACGCACCGTAAGGTACTGTTTTTCAAGATTTACGTCTTGCCAAGTTAGTCCACAGACTTCACCAATGCGAAGTCCTGTGTAGTACGCAATCTGTATCGGGAGCAGTGCGGGATTATC
>SVOR01000005.1 GCA_015066295.1 Oscillospiraceae bacterium | reverse complement strand
CTGTCTCACAATATCGTCTTTCATTCTTGTTTTGAGATAGGTAAATTTCAAAGTATGTAACCCACTATGGCACTTTCAGAATTTGAAAGTGTCATTTTTATATAAAAAACAAAGGGAGACACTTCGTAAAGAAGTGTTCTCCCTTCGACAACTCTTTTTTGTTATGTAGAATATTAGTAAGCAATACCCTGTGCAACCATAGCCTCTGCAACCTTTTCGAAGCCTGCAATGTTAGCGCCTGCAACGAGGTCGTCGCCAAGACCGTATCTGTTTGCGGCCTTTACACTGCTTGTAAAGATGTCGCGCATAATGGTCTTTAACTTCTCGTCAACCTCTTCAGCACTCCAGTTGTAGCGCATAGAGTTCTGTGACATTTCAAGACCCGAAACAGCAACACCGCCGGCATTAACAGCTTTAGAGGGAGCAACGATTACGCCGTTCTCCTTAAGAAGTGCAACTGCCTCGTTGGTTGTGGGCATATTTGAAACCTCAACGTAGTACTTAACACCGTTAGCGATAATCTGCTTAGCCTCAGCAACGTCAACCTCGTTCTGAGTAGCGCAAGGCATAATGATGTCAGCCTTAACGCCCCAGGGCTTCTGACCCGGGAAGAACTCAACACCGAACTTATCGGCATAGTCCTGAACGCGGTTGCGGCAAGAAGCACGCATCTCTAACATATAGTTAATCTTTTCCTCGGTAGCAACACCATCGGGGTCGTAAACGTAGCCGTCGGGACCCGAAATGGTAACAACCTTACCGCCAAGCTCGTTAACCTTCTTAACGGTACCCCAAGCAACGTTACCGAAGCCCGAGATAGCAAAGGTCTTGCCCTTAATATCGTCGCCAAAGTGCTTGAGCATCTCTACTGCATAGTAAACTGCACCAAAGCCTGTTGCCTCGGGACGAATGAGTGAGCCGCCGTATGAAAGGCCCTTACCGGTAAGCACGCCTGTGAATTCGTTTCTAAGGCGCTTGTACTGACCGTAAAGATAGCCAACCTCACGAGCACCTACACCGATATCACCTGCGGGAACGTCGGTATTGGCACCGATGTGCTTAGAAAGTTCGGTCATAAAGCTCTGGCAGAAGCGCATAACCTCAGCGTCTGATTTGCCCTGCGGGTCGAAATCAGAACCACCCTTACCGCCGCCCATAGGAAGTGTGGTAAGTGAGTTTTTAAAGGTCTGCTCGAAGCCTAAGAACTTCATAATGCTTTCATTTACTGTCGGATGGAAACGAAGACCACCCTTGTACGGACCAATAGCAGAGTTAAACTGTACACGGAAGCCGCGGTTAACCTGCACCTTGCCGTTATCATCAACCCATGATACGCGGAATTTAATAAGTCTCTCGGGTTCTACCATTCTTTCAATTACGCCGTATTTCTCGTACTCAGGACGAGCCATTACAACGGGTTCGATAGACTCAAGAACTTCAGCAACAGTCTGGTGAAATTCCTTTTCACCGGGATTGCGCTTAACAACTGTTTCGTAAACACTTTTTAAATATTCACTCTTTAACATTGTTTTCCCCTCCATTATTTCTATTTTTTAAGAATACTCTCATTTTTTATTGTTGTCAAGAAAAAATGTGAGATTTTTACTGTTTTTTTACATTTTAAAACCTTCGTGAAGCGCCGCCGCCCGAAAAGCCGCCGCCACCGCCTGAAAAGCCGCCAAATCCACCGCCACCGCGGTAGCCGCCGTTATAGCCACCGTGATAACCGCCGCGACCTATAAAAAACGGAAAAAACATAAATCCGCCCCTGCCGCCGCGACTAAAAAAGGATAGAACAACAATTACTACAACAATTATACTAATTATAATTTCGAAGGTGGACTTACCTTTTTCAACCGGTTTATAGTTTTTGTCGGGTTCTAAACCGTACTCTATATATATTTCGTTGACAACCGAATTATAAACGCTGGCAAGACCCGATGAAAAATCGTCACGAGAAAAATATTCTATGCCGTAGGTGTCAATAATGCGACCCGTTTTGCTGTCGGGCAGCGCACCCTCAAGACCGCTGCCAACCTCGATTCTGACCTCTCTGTCCTTTACTGCGAGCAGAATTAGCACGCCGTTGTCCTCATCCTTATCGCCCAGTGCCCACTCGTTTGCCAACTCATAAGCATAGTCCTCAATCGGCTCGCCGTCGAGTGAGTCAACCGTTACAACAACAGCCTGTGCCTTGCAGGCATTATATAGATTTTCGCCCTGCGAATATATTTTATTTTCGGTTTCACTGCTTATTACGTCGGCATAGTCGTTAACAAAAAAGGCGTCGGTCTGGGTTGGCAAGGCTGCCGCCGAGACCGAGAAAGCACCTATTATAGCAAGCAAAACTATGCAGACAACGGTTTTTAATAGTTTTTTCATACTATTCGAAGGAAACCTGCGGTACGTTCTCGGCGCCCTCGCTTGCTTCAAATAAATCTACGGGGTTAAAACCAAAGATTTTCGCCACAATGTTTGCGGGGAAGCGGCGGATTGCCACGTTATATTTTGTTGCCTTCTCGTTGTAATCGCTTCTCGCCTTAGCAATGCGGTTCTCGGTGCCTGCCAATTCATCCTGAAGCGCAATATAATTCTGATTAGCCTTTAAATCAGGGTATGCCTCGGTTACGGCATTTACCCAAACGTCGATAGCTCCGTTAAGCTTTTCCTCTGCAGCATCAAGCTGATCGGGGGTTTGCGCTTCCTTTACCGCGGCGCGCGCCTCAGTAATAGCGGTGAGTGTTTCCTTCTCATAATCGGTATAGCCCTGCACCGTTCTTACAAAGTTGGGTATTAAATCGGCTCTGCGCTGAAGCTGTACCTGAATATCACCTTTTGCCAAGGTAACCTGACCCTCTTTGGCAACAAAGCCGTTATAGGTGCCTCTGAAAATTGCAAAAAGCACCAAGGCAATAATGCCGACTACAATTAAAGTTTTTAACCATTTTTTCATTTTTCTGTCTCCTCCAGAGTCATTATAATTATATTATATATTATTTTTAACTATTTTTCCATAAAAAATTACAATTCACCAAAAATATTGAAAAGAAACCCTTTATATGTTAAAATAATTATTCAGAAATACTTTTAGGGAGTGATAAAATGTCGAAAAGCACTATTGCCGCTATTGCAACACCGCTTGGTGACGGCGGTATTGGTATTATTCGCATTTCGGGCGATAATGCAATCGCCGTTGGCGATAAGGTTTTTAAAAGCCTTTCGGGTAAACGTCTTGCCGATTTGCCCGGTTACAGCTGTCTTTTCGGCAATACGGTAAACGGGACTGAGCTTATCGACCAGACCGTTGCTACCGTTTTTCGCGCCCCTAAAAGCTACACAGGTGAAGACGTTGTTGAATTATCGGTTCACGGCGGACGACTTATCCTTAAAAAGCTACTGCGTGCCGTATGTGAGCAGGGCGCAGCGCTTGCCGAGGCGGGCGAATTCAGTAAGCGCGCCTTTATGAACGGCAAAATTGACCTGACCCAAGCCGAAAGCATTATGGGGCTAATATCTGCCAACAGCGACAGCGAGTTTAAAATGGCAAGCGGCGCTTTAAGGGGCAGAGTAAGTGACGAAATTGAGGGTATAAAAGACGCCCTTGTAAATCTCGCCGCACATATTGCCGTTTTTGCCGACTATCCCGACGAGGACCTGCCCGAATTAGACCCCGAAAACTTCCAAAAGATATTAAACGATATAATCGCTAAATTAGAGAAAATACTTGCCTCTTACGATGTGGGTCGCGTTTTGCGTGAGGGCATCTCGGCGGCAATTGTCGGCAAGCCCAACGTAGGCAAATCTACACTTATGAATTTGTTAAGCGGCACCGCTCGTTCCATCGTAACCGACGTTGCAGGCACAACGCGCGACGTTATCGAGGAAACCGTTACGGTTGGTGAAATAACCCTTCGCCTTGCCGATACGGCGGGTATACACTCAACCGATGACACGGTTGAAAAGGTTGGCGTTGACTTAGCCAAGGCAAGAATTGAGTCTTCCGAGTTGGTGCTCGCAGTCTTTGACCAAAGCGCATCGCTCGATAACGAGGACTTAAAGTTGCTTGACAATATTAAAAACAAAAAAGCCATTGTTATTCTAAACAAAAACGATATCGGCGAGCAAATAGATAAAAATGTATTTGGCGATATGCCGCTTGTTTTAATTTCGGCAAAAACGGGTGACGGATACGAGGCGCTTGCAAGTGCTATTGCAAAAATCACAAGCGTAGCTCAGCTTAACCCCGATGCCGCGGTGCTTGGCAGCGAACGACAGAGAGACTGTGCAAAACGGGCCCTCGATGCGTCACGCTTTGCGCTTGATACCATGAAGCAGGGCATTAGCATTGATGCGGTTGGCGTTTGCCTTGATGATGCGGTAGCGGCTCTGCTTGAGCTTACGGGAAAGCGCGTCACCAACGAGGTGTCCGACGAAGTATTCCGACATTTTTGTGTTGGTAAATAGAGGTGTAATTCTTGAATTATTTTGCAGACAATTATGACGTTGCTATAATAGGCGCAGGTCACGCAGGTATTGAGGCGGCATTGGTTTCGGCCAAGCTCGGCTGTAAATCGGTAATATTCACCGTTAGTGCCGATTGGATAGGCAATATGCCCTGCAACCCCTCAATCGGTGGCACCGCAAAGGGTCACCTTGTGCGTGAGCTTGATGCGCTGGGCGGTGAAATGGGCAAGGCGGCCGACGCCACCACACTACAAAGCCGTATGTTAAACCGAGGTAAAGGACCTGCGGTTCATTCCTTGCGCGCCCAGATAGACCGCCGTGCATATTCGGGATATATGAAACACGCCGTAGAGCTACAAAAAAATCTTGACGTAAAGCAGGCCGAGGTTACCGAAATAGAAAAAGACGGCGATAATTGGAAAATTATCACCCGTCTTGGCGCTACATATATTTGCCGTGCCGTAATTTTGGCAACAGGCACCTTCCTTGGCGGTAAGATATTTGTTGGTGAAGTAAATTATTCGTCGGGTCCCGACGGACAATTCCCCGCCGATTTACTGTCCGACTCGCTTAAAAAATTGGGCGTACCGCTTCGCCGCTTTAAGACGGGTACCCCTGCGCGTGTTGCTCGCGACAGCATAAATTTTGAACTGACCGAGGAGCAACCGGGTGACCAAAAAACCGTTCCCTTTAGCTTTTCAACCGAGGAAAATCCAAAGAATACCGTTATGTGCCACATAGCGTATACAAACGACGAAACCAAAAAGGTAATACTCGAAAATCTACACCGCTCGCCCCTTTATGCCGGCGAAATTGAGGGTGTGGGTCCTCGTTATTGCCCGAGTATTGAGGATAAAATGGTGCGCTTTGCCGACAAGCAGCGTCACCAGTTATTTATTGAGCCTTGCGGCGCCGATACCGAAGAAATGTATCTGCAAGGCATGTCGTCCTCGCTGCCCGAAGAGGTGCAGATTAAATTCTACCGCACCATAAAGGGGCTCGAAAACGTAAAAATAATCCGCAACGCTTATGCCATTGAGTATGATTGCATTGACCCGATAAATTTGCAGCCCACACTTGAATTAAAGGACTTTGCAGGGCTTTACGGCGCGGGTCAATTTAACGGCTCGTCGGGCTATGAGGAAGCAGCGGTGCAAGGCTTTATGGCAGGAGTAAACGCTGCACATAAAATTAAGGGCCTCGAGCCTCTTGTGTTGTCGCGCGCATCGTCATATATCGGCACGCTGATTGACGACCTTGTAACAAAGGGCTGCTCTGACCCCTACCGTATGATGACCTCGCGAAGCGAGTACCGACTGCTCCTTCGCCAAGACAATGCCGACGAACGACTTATGCCTATCGGTCGCGAGCTTGGTCTTATCGACGATAACGCTTGGCAGAGCTTTTGCGACAGAGTGGCGCTTAAAGAAAAGGAAATCGAGCGACTTCGCACCACAACGTTGCCGCCGAGTGATGAAATTAACGAAATGCTTGTTTCTCGCGGCACAGCACCGCTTAACACGGGTTGTAAATTAGATGACCTTCTGCGCCGTCCTCAGCTTGATTACGAGTGCTTGGCGCCATTTGATAAGGGTCGCCCCGCTTTGCCCGAAAGTGTTGCCGAAAAGGTAGAAATTGAAATTAAGTATGATGGATATATCCGCCGTCAGCAGTCGCAGGTTGACGAGATGCTAAGACTCGAAAAGCAACGCATCCCCGAAAACATAGATTACGACGTGGTTTACGGACTTCGCCTTGAAGCAAAGGAGAAGCTAAACCGAGTAAGACCGACAAATATAGGCCAGGCATCGCGCATCTCGGGTGTTAGCCCTGCCGACGTTTCGGTGCTTATAATTCATCTTGAAAAAAAGCGACAGGAGAAAGCAAATGATTAACTTCCCCCTTCAAAAAATTGTTCCGCTTTGCCGTGAGTTTGGCGTAGAGCTTAATGACGAACAGCTATCCCGTCTTAATACCTACGGCAACCTGCTTATTGAGTGGAACGAAAAAATAAATCTCACCGCCATAACCGAGCCCGACGAGGTTGTTATAAAGCATTTTTACGACTGCATTTTGTTTTTCAAAAACGTCCCCGTGCCCCAAAACGCCAAGATAATTGACGTCGGCACAGGTGCGGGTTTTCCCGGTATGGTGCTTAAAATTATTCGTCCCGATATTGAACTGACGCTTCTTGACGGACTTAATAAGCGGCTTGTCTTTTTAGACGAGGTTTTAAAAGAATTAAACCTCACCGCCGCCACAGTACACCTTCGCGCAGAGGAGGGCGGTCAAAATGCCGCGCACCGCGAAAAATACGATATTGCTTGTGCGAGGGCCGTTGCGCGACTTAACGTTTTGGCAGAATATTGCCTGCCCTTTGTAAAAAAGGGTGGTACCTTTGTTGCTATGAAGGGACCGTCTGCCGAGGACGAGCTTGCCGTTTCTAAAAAGGCAATTTCGCTTTTGGGTGGCGACACGGCAACAATTATATGCGAGGAATTACCCCAAAATGAGCAAAGAAGCTTTGTTATTATAAAAAAGATATCGCAAACTCCGCCAAAATATCCGCGAAAGAACGCCAAAATATCAAAACAGCCGCTTTAATTCGGCTGTTTTTGTTTTTTATATGCACTTTTTGTCGATGGCTTTTTCTTGCAAAAAAGCATTTTACCGCCTTATAATATAGTCACGGCAGGTGAGTTAAGTGACAAAGCTAATTGGTAAGGACAGTGTGCGTTTCACACTTATAAAACCGTGTGATATAGACCCCGACTGCAACCAACCTCGAAAATATTTTGATGAGTACGAGCTATCGCTGCTTACCGACAGCATAAAGCAAAACGGCATTATTCAGCCTTTAAGCGTGCGCCCCAATGGCGAGGGAAAATATATACTCATCGCGGGGGAAAGAAGACTTCGGGCGGCAATAAGCTTAGGACTTAAAAAGGTGCCCTGTATTATACACCGCACCGACGAAAAAACTGCCGCATATTATTCTATTATAGAAAATCTGCAGCGCACCGACCTTACCGTTTTTGAGGAGGCCGAGGGCATTAGCCGACTAATTAAGGAATATGGTATGCCCTATTCGGAGGTTGCCGAAAAATTAGGCATTGCCCAGTCAACCCTTTCTAATAAATTGCGAATTTTACGGCTTGATAACACCCTTCGCGAGCGAATTACCGCCGCCGCGCTATCCGAACGGCACGCGCGTGCGCTTATTCGTCTGCCCGAAGAAAAAAGAAAAAGCGCCCTCGATAAAATCATTGCCGAGGGCTACACCATAAGAGAGTGCGAAAAATATATCGACTCGCTTCTAAACGAAAGCGAAAAGGCAGAACAACCTGTAAGGCTTAAAACCTCTATCGGTGACCTGCGAATTTTCTCAAACAGTCTGTCTCGACTTGTTGACACAATGGTTTCCTGCGGAATTAACGCCAAGCAGGAGCGCATTGACGGCAAGGATTATATAGAATATCGCGTGAAGATTAGAAAAGCGCCACGCGAGGATGAGGCAAAGCCCGTACAGCTTACACTTTGCTAAAATCTTTTTTCCTACACCTTCCCCTATTCATCCCCATATCCCCAAAACCGAAGCGACCGTCATGAAACTGGCGGTCGCTTTGGTTTATTCTTCGTTTTCTATTTTTGTTTTTTCGGTTAGGTTATCGTTTTTAAAGCTTAAATAAACGTATACACCGACAAACAGCATTATTGCAAAGCTTGTTATAAATGTGACGTTGCTTGTGTGCGCTAAATCCTTGTTGCCGCTAAAATATAATATAAGCTGCGGTATGGCATAGGCGCCGCAAAGCATAAAGGTTATAACCGAAATCGGTAATAACGTTCTGCCTGTTTTTTGCGGTGCTATATCGTTTTGGTGCTTGGCAAACTGCAAAACAAAAACGAGTATTGCGCAAAGCGATGCCAACTCAAACACGTTTTCGGTTATGGCGGCGAGTGACGAATAGTTAGAGAATATTATAATAAGCTTAATTATCCAAAAGAGAACGGGTATAATGTTTAGCATTGGCGGTATTCTGAATTTTGCAAAGGCCGATATGCCGTGCAAAAAGAATATCACGGTTGTTGCCGCGCCGAGAGTCAGGTGCAATACCACCTGCCAGAAAGGAGTATTTACCGAAATTTCGGTAAACAGCACCTCGTAAATGACGGCAAATGCCAAAAGGAACGAAACAATACCGATAGCCCCGTTCTTTTCGGGCGCCTTCCGGGGAACCTTTGGATATAAAAAGGCATAAATCGCCGCAATAACGATTATGGCAAACATAAATATAAGCATTGCCGCCGCTACCGTAGAATAGCCCTCAATAAAGAAGCCGCTGCCCCTTTCCACCATTATTAAGCTTTGTACGGTACGCATAACCACAATACCAAGCGTACCGAGTAGGGTCAATATGTAGACCACTGTTTTGTTAATTGTCATACCATCACTCTTTTTTAGTCTTTTTATATTATCCTTAACATATATATTATATATACATTTGTTAAAGGATTATGAAAAATGAAAAATATATATTTTATAATTGCCGCTATTCTTATACTTCTTATGATAACTCTGCCGCTTTTATCGGTGCAAAGTGAAAAAACCACACCCGATAACTCTTCGTCGGTTGTTTCGGCAGACAAGCCGACCGATGACCCCAACTTTGTAGCGGTGCTGAACGGCGATACCGAAAAAATCGAAAAAATAAAGATAAGCGAATACATTTTAGGTGTGGTTGCCGCCGAAATGTCGCCAAGCTATGAGCCCGAGGCCCTAAAAGCACAGGCCGTTGCGGCGCACACCTTTTTGCTCTACCGAAAGAATAAAAACGCGGACAAAGATTACGATATTACCACCGACCCCTCACTCGACCAAGCCTATATAAACGAAGCCGAGCGCAAGAAAAAATGGGGTGATAATTACGAAAAATATAATAACGCCCTTTTATCGATTATTGACGAGGTTGATGGGCTTTATATTTGTTATAAAGGCAAGCCGATTTTGGCCGCCTACCACGCTATTTCGGGTGGTAAAACCGAAAGCTGTAAAAACGTATGGGGCTCTGACCTTCCTTATCTTGTGTCGGTCGAGAGTATTGGGGATATTTTAGCGCCCAACTATTTAACCACCGTTTCGGTAAGCTTTTCTGACTTAAAAGCGGCCTTTAAAGATAAATGCAAGCTGCCAAGCAACCAGAAAAAATACATAGGTAAAATCACTCGCACCAAAAGTGGCACCGTAACGGGCGTCACTATCGGCGATAAAACCTTTAAGGGCAGCGAGCTTCGCTCTGCCTTTTCGCTGTGCTCATCCAATTTTGATATAACGCTTAACGAAGACGGCTATACCTTTACCGTGCACGGTTACGGGCACGGGGTTGGCATGAGTCAATACGGCGCAAATTATATGGCAAAGCAGGGCAACACCTATAAAGAAATACTTGGTTGGTATTATAAGGGTTGCAGTATTGCTAAAAATTAGTCCTTTAAAACGGCGGCATAAATGTCGCCTTTTTTTATGCCCGTTAGCGCCGCTATTTCCTTTGCGGCCGCCGAGTGCGGTGTGCCATCACTAATTAGCTTTCTTGCCATTTGTGCGGCATCCTCTAAGGTGTATTGCTTTTGAACGGTGGGCGATGCACCCTTTATTATAAGCACGTATTCACCCTTTGGTGCATTCTCCTTAAAATAGGCTATTGCTTCACCGAGAGTGGTTTTAAACACCGTTTCGTGTATTTTGGTAAGCTCTTTAACTACCGCAATTTCACGCTCACCCAATGCCTCAAACAAATCGGTAAGGGTTGCAAGTAATTTATGCGGTGCTTCGTAAAAAATTAAGGTTCTTTTTTCGCTCTTAATTTCCTCTAAATGCTCTTTTCTGCTTGCCTTATTAACCGACAAAAAGCCCTCAAAGCAAAATCTGCCCGACGGCATACCCGAAATGGCGAGAGCCGTAACGCAGGCGCTCGGGCCCGGTACCGACTCAACCTTGACACCCTTTTCGTGTGCCTGAGCAACCAACATTTCACCGGGGTCGGATATAGCAGGCATACCCGCATCCGACACAAGCGCGCAGTTTTCACCAGATAAAATTCTGTTTATAATTATTTCGCCCTTTTCATATTTATTATGCTCGAAATATGAAATAAGCGGTTTTTTTATACCGCAATGATTGAGTAGCTTTACGGTAACGCGTGTGTCCTCTGCGGCAATAAAATCAACGTCGTTGAGTATGCTGAGCGCACGCTCAGACATATCGCCTAGGTTACCTATAGGCGTACCGACAACAAATAATTTTCCACTCATTATAGATACGCCTCCTTATAACTGCCGTAAATTTCTATCATTTCCTTAGATAATTCGCCGTCCTGCTCGATATAAAGCGTCGGCGCAATGCGAAGTCCCGCACCGGCACATTTCTTGGCATCGACCAATACCAGCCAAGGCTCCTCGCCAACCCTCTGGCAGACGAGCCGCAAGCGTTTGGGCTCTAACTTATATTCTCGCATTAAATCAAGCAGCTCGGCAAGTCGCTCGGGGCGGTGACACATACAAAGTCGGCCCGAGGTCTGCAAAAGCTTGCTTGACACCCTGATTATATCCTCGAGCGTGCATTCGGTTTCGTGCCTTGCCGCCTTATCGCGCGCACCACTACTCATTATACCCGCACCCAGCGCCTTATATGGCGGGTTGCAGGTAATAAGTGTATGGCAACCAAAATCTATTTTTTCCTTTAAATCGTTAAGGTCGGCGCAGATAACCGAAAATTTATCTAATTTTAATTCTTTAGCCGTTTGTGCCGCCAAGGCGGTTGCCTCGTCGCTTATATCGACGCCCGTAGCCGAGCGTAGAAGTCCGTCGCGAAGCATCAAAAGCGGTATTATGCCACACCCTGTGCCAAGGTCAACCATTTTATCCTTCTTAGAAGCCGATGCAAAATTACTTAATAATATTGCATCGGTGCCAAAGGTGTGATTTTTAGATACGTTTACGAAAAAGCCCTTACCAAGCGGCTCTTTTTTTACTGTATTTTGCTCCATTTTACACCCTGTGGGGTATCCTCAAGTGCGATTCCCATTTCCTTTAATTTATCTCTAATAGCGTCGGCCGTAGCAAAATCGCGATTCTTTCTCGCCTCGGTACGCTGAGCGATTAAGGCCTCAACCTCGCTGTCAAGGTCGTTTGATTTTTTATTGTATAGAATACCTAAAACGTCGGTTAATTCATCAAAAATCTCTGCTGCCGCAACCAATTCACCCTTCTTGCCGCCAGCATCAATTAACATATTTATATCCTTTGCCAAATTAAAGATTTCGGCAAGTGCATCGGCTGTATTAAGGTCATCCTCCATAGCCTCGATGAATTTTTCCTTGCGAAGTGCAACAAATGACGGTTCCTCGCCGCCCTCCTCTGCGTGAGAGATGGCGAAATCAAGTCTATCACGGCAGGTGTAAAGACGCTCAAGAGCATTTTGACCCTGTGTAATAATATCGGTCGAGTAGTTTATGGGGCTTCTGTACTGTGAAGAAATCATCAAATAACGAATCGGCTCGTAGCCGTAAACGTTAGCGACGTCACGTACAGTAAAGAAGTTGTTTAAAGATTTTGACATCTTGTGGTTATCAACGTTAATAAAGCCGTTGTGCATCCAATAATGTGCAAATTCGCAACCGTTGGCACACTCGCTCTGCGCAATTTCGTTCTCGTGGTGTGGGAAAATAAGGTCAAGACCGCCGCAGTGAATATCGATGGTCTTGCCGAGGTAACGGGTCGACATTGCCGAGCATTCAATATGCCAGCCGGGTCTACCCTCGCCCCAAGGCGACTGCCAAAACGGCTCGCCCGGTTTTGCGCCCTTCCAAAGGCAGAAGTCCATCGGGTCTTCTTTAATTTCGCCAACCGAAATACGAGCGCCCGCCTCTAAATCCTCCAGTGGTTGATGGGATAGCTTGCCGTACTCGTCAAACTTTTTAGCACGGAAATATACGTCGCCACCCGACTGATAGGCAAAGCCCTTTTCCTCTAATTCCTTTATAATTTCGATAATTTCGTCGATATTTTCGGTAGCGCGCGGATGCACCGATGCTTCGCGGATGTTCATACCCTTAGCATCCACCCAGAATTCCTTAATATATCTCTCGGCAACCTCGGGAACGGTGATGCCCTCCTCGTTTGCCTTTTTAATTAGCTTATCGTCAATATCGGTGAAGTTTTGCACAAAGGTAACGTCGTAGCCGCGCCACTCAAGATAACGGCGCAAAACGTCAAACACGCAAAGAGGTCTTGCGTTGCCTATGTGTATAAAGTTGTAAACGGTCGGGCCGCAGGCATAAATCTTTACCTTGCCCTCCTCTACGGGTACAAATTCATCCTTTTGTCTTGTCAGGGTGTTAAAAATTCTCATTACGCTTGTTCCTCTCTTAATTTATCTAACTGTTTCTGCATTGCCGCCATTTTTACTTCAAGTCGGCAAATTTCCTGTGCAACAGGGTCGGGTATGTGTATTTGGTCAAGGGGCTTTACCTTAACGCCGTCACGCTTAACAACACGCGCAGGCACACCCACAACGGTACAATCGGGCGGTACCTCCTCAAGAACAACGGCGCCTGCCGCTATTCGTGAATTGTCGCCAACCTTAAAGGGTCCTAACACCTTAGCGCCCGAGCTTATCATTACATTATTGCCGATTGTCGGGTGACGTTTGCCCGTATCCTTACCTGTACCGCCAAGTGTTACGCCCTGATAAATCAGTACGTCGTCACCTATTTCGGCGGTCTCACCTATAACGACACCGTTACCATGGTCGATAACAAGTCGTCTGCCTATCGTCGCACCGGGGTGAATTTCAATACCCGTCTTTCTTACCGCCCTTTGCGAAATCCAACGTGCGATAAAAAACATTTTATGTTTGTAGAAAAAATGTGCACGGCGGTGCATTCTTATTGCCTTAACGCCGGGATAGAGAAAAAACACCTGCAAAGCGCTTGTTGCGGCAGGGTCTCGCTCCATAACGGCGGCGATATCCTCTTTTATTCTTTTAAACAAGGTCGTTGCCTCCTTTTATATAAAACAAAACGCCCCCGTGTCTTGCGACAACGGAGGCGGTAAAACCACGGTTCCACTCCTGTTTATAACTCAAACTGCTTTTAACGGGGCAAACCGCACAGGGATACTTATTTTCCCCCTGCGTGCTGATGGGTGCATTCGCCGTAAGATAAAACTCGAAAGCCTTTCAGTCCATGAGCCTTCGTCCCTGTTGCCAACCTTTACGGGTACTGGTCCCTTTTAAACGCATTTAACTGTATATTTATATTATATCATCTTTTTTTAAAAAGTCTACATTTATTTGTCGGGGTTTATGCAGCCTCTGTTTTGCCACAGATAAATTGCGCCCGAACACACGGCGAGTATCGCCGAAGCCCACAGAAGTATATCACCAAGTATATTCATACCTATGAAAACCCACTGCACGTTTATGATACCGACGAAAATTTCGGTAAAGGCGGCAGCCGTAATTACGTAGATTATCGCCACCATCTGCATAACCGTTTTTAATTTGCCAAAAATGTTGGCGGCTATAACCTTTCCGCCCGACGATACAGCGACAAGACGCAAGGAAGATATTAAAAATTCTCTGAAAAGAACTATAAATAAAATCCAACCGATGCCGTAGCCTATACCCTTTACGGCAAAGCCGATAAAGGCGGCGGTGGTAAGCATTTTATCGGCAAGCGGGTCTAAAAACTTGCCAAAATCGGTAACCAAATTATGCTCGCGTGCATATTTGCCGTCGAACAAATCGGTAAGTGCGGCGGCAATAAAAAGCAATAGCGCCGCTATATAATGTCCCGTAAAATCCCACAGTAAAAAAAGCATAAATACGGGGGTTGCAATTATTCTTGCAACGGTTAACTTGTTGGGTAAATTTAATTTCATTGCGCTACCTCACCTAACAGGTCGTATTCCAGACAATCGTTTATTTGCACCTTAACAAAGTCGCCGATTTTAAGTGGTCGGTCCGACATAAAAAAGATTTTTCCGTCAATTTCGGGAGCATCAAATTCGCATCGGCCAAAATAGCAACGAATATAATCGTCATAGCCCTCAACAATTGCGGTGGTTTTAAGACCAACCTTTTCTTCGTTTTTGTCCGAAGAAATAACCTGTTGGTCGTTCATAATAAGTTCCATACGGTCCTGCTTTGTCTGTTCATCGATTTGATTATCGAAGGCCGCGGCGGGCGTATCCTCCTCGGGCGAATAGGTGAAGCAACCGAGTCGGTCAAATTTAACCCTCTTTATAAACTCGTGAAGTTCACAGAATTGCTCATTGGTTTCCCCGGGAAAGCCCGTAATAAAGGTGGTGCGAATTGTAACGTTTGGCACCTTTGCCCTTATTTTTTCAATAAGCGCCTCATAAGATTTGGCGTCGCCCTTGCGATTCATCCTTTTAAGAATTTCACCGTTTACGTGCTGAAGCGGTATATCAAAATATTTAACAAGCTTTTCTTCGCTTGCAACCGTATCTAACAGCTCGTCGGTAATCTTATCGGGATATGTATAAAGGGTTCTTATCCAATCTATACCCTCTATTTTGCAAAGCTCCTTTAAAAGTGCGGCAAGACGACTCTCGCCATAAATATCCTGTCCGTAGGCGGTGGTGTCCTGCGCCACAACAATAAGCTCTTTAACGCCGCCGAGCGCCAAGGTGCGAGCCTCGTCAACCACACTCTCGATGGTGCGGCTACGCATTCTGCCTCTTATTTGCGGTATAGCACAATATGTGCAACAGTTGTTACAGCCGTCGGCAATTTTTATATACGCGCTAAAGGGATAGCCGCCCAAAATTCGCGGAGCATCAAGGTCTAATTCATCCTTTGCGCCGTAAAAATTACCGAAACCGCCCTCGATGGCGTTTTTTGTAATTTCGGCAATATTTTTATTGGAGCCGATGCCCACAACGACGTCTACCTCGGGTATTTCCTCGGTAATATCGTCGCGGTAACGCTCGGCCAAGCAACCCGTAACGATTAAGGCCTTACATTTGCCCTCCTGCTTATAGCGGGAAGCCTCTAAGATATTTTCAATGGCCTCTGCCTTGGCATCCTCTATAAAACCGCAGGTGTTTATGATTATAGCATCGGCGTCGGCCTCTGCCGCACCAATGGTAAATCCTGCCCCTTTTAAGCTGTAAAGCATCATTTCGGCATCAACCTGATTTTTTGGACAACCGAGTGATACCATAGCAACGCTGTAACCCATTTTATTCCTCGCTATACATAATTTCTTCGCTATACCACTTTAACACCGACTTAATATCGCCGTAGTTAAAGCCTTTTCTTTGCAGTGCGGCAAAAACCTTTTTAACGTCCTCGCCCGACTGCAATTTATTTTTGTATTTTTTAAAAATTAGTGCCTTTATTTGTTGTTTAGCATCACACTCAAACTCGTCAAGCGCCCATAAAGCCACCTCACGCGGTATGCCTCTTTGCTGCATTTTAACTGCCGCTTCGCGTTTTGAAACGCAGCTGCAAAGCAAATTTTCGGCTAAACGCAGGGCATATTGCTCGTCATTTATAAGGCCGAGCTCGACCATACGCTCTACCGCTTTTTCGCTGACGGCGGGCGAAAATCCTGCCTTTTTAAGCTTGCTGCCAAGCCCTTTTTGTGACAGGTCGCCACGCTCGATGTACCATAAACATCTCGAAACGGCACGCTTATAGTCGGACTCTGCCTGCATTTTCGCAATGTCGCTATCACGCAGCTCGTTGCCCTCTTTTAAGGCCTTCTCGGCGCAGTAATCGCTATCAAGCAATATGCTTTTGCCCGTATCAAAGACTATTTCGCACAAATGCTGACGGCGGCGGCTAATTTGTGTAATTACCATTATTCGTCAACCGCGATGTCGATATTAACCTTTTTTCTGGGACGAAGCTCGGGCTCGGGCATTGCTACCTCTGCGGGAGCGGGCGCGCTTACTACTTCCTCAGCCGCGCCGTTAATTGCGGCATAAATCTTCTCTTCGATTTCCTTTGCAAGCTCGGCATTGTCAGAAAGCAACTGCTTTACGTTATCTCGGCCCTGACCTATACGGGTCTCTCCATAATAGAACCAAGCGCCGCTGCGACGAAGCACGTCGTATTTAACGCCAAGGTCAACAAGCTCGCCCTCGCGAGAGATACCCTTGCCGTACATAATATCAAACTCGGCCTCGCGGAATGGCGGTGCCACCTTGTTTTTAACAATTTTTGCCCTTGTTCTGTTACCGATAATTTCGCCGTTTGATTTAAGCGCTTCGATACGGCGGATATCAATACGTACACTTGAATAGAATTTTAGCGCGCGACCACCCGTTGTGGTTTCGCTCGAGCCGTATATAACGCCAATCTTGTCACGAAGCTGGTTGATGAAAATTGCAACGCAGTTTGATTTTGAAATTACACCTGCCAATTTTCTAAGGCCCTGTGACATAAGACGAGCGTGAAGTCCAACGTGATTATCACCCATATCGCCCTCAATTTCGGCCTTGGGTACAAGTGCTGCAACCGAGTCGATAACAACAACGTCGATAGCACCCGAGCGCACAAGTGCCTCGGTGATTTCGAGCGCCTGTTCACCCGTATCGGGCTGTGAAACGAGAAGTGCATCAATGTCTACACCAAGATTTTTTGAATATTCGGGGTCGAGCGCATGCTCAACGTCGATAAATGCAGCAGTGCCGCCAAGCTTTTGAGCCTCGGCAACTACGTGTAAAGCGATTGTGGTTTTACCTGATGATTCAGGTCCGTATATTTCAACTATTCTGCCCTTCGGAACACCGCCAATGCCGAGCGCCAAGTCGAGCGAAACACTACCCGTGTGGATATGCTCAACGTTCATACCCATATTCTCGCCCAAGCGCATAACTGCACCCTTACCAAACTGTTTTTCTAACTGTGAAATCGCGGTTTCCAATGCCTTAGCCTTATCGTCTGCCATTGTAATTACCTTCCTTTTTGTAATATTTCCATCTTCTAATTACATTTTAACTAATCGACTGTCCCAAAAACAACCCTTTGGATGCCGTCCATATCGGTTTTTGTGCCGATGTTTTTATAACCCTGTTCGCTTAAAATCGCCTTTACGGTATCGCTTTGTTTAAAGCCGACCTCAAAGCCGAGTGCGCCGCCGCTTTTTAGATGCTTTTTATATTCCTTTGCAATAAAGCGGTAGAAGGTTAGTCCGTCCTCGCCGCCGTAAAGTGCGGTGTCGGGCTCGTACGAGGTTTCCTCGTCTATAATCTCCATTTCGTCAGCGCTTATATACGGGGGATTGCTTAAAATTAAATCGTATTTCTTTGACGGGTTAAAGGTATAAACGTCATCTTTAATTGCCGTAACCTGTGCTTTGTTACGCTCGATATTTTTTTCTAAATACCCGTATGCCGTATCGTATTTTTCGACGGCATCTACCTTTGCTTCGCTGTTTTTTGCAACGGCAACTGCTATACAACCACTACCCGAGCATAAATCGAGCACCTCGGCATTTTCTTTACCCTTTAAAAACTCTAAGCCGTAGTCAACCAAGGTTTCGGTGTCGGCACGCGGTACCAACACACCCTCGCCAACATAAAAGTCAATACCGTAAAAGGACCATTCGCCAAGTATGTACTGAAGCGGATAACGCTCCTTACGTCTTCTTAAAACATCGTTGTACATGGTCTGCTGAAAAGGGGTTAGTTGCTCGGCATATTTAGCCATAATGGCACTGTTATCATAGCCCGTTATGTGTCTTATTATCTGACGCGCCTCAAAGCCGAAGGTATCAATACCCGCTTCTTTAAGCTCCTTCTTGGCATTGTTGTATGCCGTAAAAATTGTTAGCTTTGTCATTATTCTTCCGCTTCCTCGGGTATTACTTCCTTCATTGCCGCTATAGCAATTTCTATCATATCATCATCGGGCTCGCGGGTGGTAATTCTCTGCACCCAAACACCCGGCGCCGATATTGCGCGGGTTAAGAAATTATCGTGCTTGCCGCAAATTTTTATAAGCTCATATCCGATACCGCAAATTAGTGGCACCAAAAGTATTTTAATTGCCGTCCATAGCACCGTGTTTTCGCGAAGCGACGGGAATATAATTATTATTGCCGATGAAACGATAATGCTTACAAGCACCATAAGCACCAAAAACGAGGTGCCGCAACGCGGATGAAAGCGCTTTTCGGGGCGCACGTTTTCCACCGTCAATTCCTTGCCGTGTTCAAAACAGAATATGGTCTTATGCTCGGCGCCGTGATATTGGAATACGCGACGGATATCCTTCATAAGCGATACCAAATACATATAACCTATAAGAATTATAAGTCTGATTATACCTTCAAAAATCGGTGCATAGGGCAAAATGCCTTTGCCTGCCAATAACACAATGCCGTCAAAGGCAAGGGCGGGCAAATACATAAAGAGTCCTACCGACAAGGCAAATGCCAAAATAGTTGCAACAACCATAACGGCTCCCATTGCAACCGAGCTTCCTTCCCCTTGCTTTTGCGGCTCGTCATCATCAGCAAAGCCCGACTTTTCGGCCGAAAGCTCTATCGCCTTATAACCCTCGAGCATAGACTCCACAAGATTTACAACGCCGCGAATAAAGGGCAGCCCTAAAAACTTATATTTATCTTTTATTGAGGCGTGTTTCATTGGGACAATCTCAATTTCGCCGTCCTTTTTGCGAACCGCCATAACGGTTTTTTTAGGACCGCGCATCATAATACCCTCAATGAGCGCCTGACCACCAATGGATGTATATTTATTCTTCACTGTTCTCTATCGTGCCTTCCTCTATATTATTGTTAAGCGGTACCTCGGGCTCCTCGGGTGTTTCGGGAAGATTTAACGGCAATGCAATTGTAACCGTTGTGCCGACACCCTCGGTGCTTTGAATGAACAAAAGACCATTGTGCTGCTTTATAATTTCATCGGCAACGGCAAGTCCTATACCCGAACCGCGTACCGTCTTGTTTGATTTAAAGAATTTCTCTTTAACTCTATCAATATCCTGTGCAGGAATTCCCACACCCGTATCCTTAACCGTAACCTGCACACAACCGTCAATTTCGGTCTGCTCGACAAGCACCTGACCGCCCTTTTCGGTGTATTTCACTGCATTGTCAATTACGTTTATAAATACCTGTTTAAGTCTATCCTTATCGCCCATTATAAACGAGTTGTTGCGCGGTATAACGTAGGTTAGCGACACGTTTTGCTGATGCGCCAATTCGGTATACATATCGGCAACCTCGCAAAGAAGCTCGGACACGTCAATTTCTTGCAAATTAACCGATAATTTGCCGCTTTGCATACGTGAGAAATCAAGCAGATCTTCAACAAGTGAGGACAGACGCTCGGACTCTTTAAGCACTACGTCAAGACCCTTTTTAACGATTTCTTCATCGGTGCCAATTGACATTTTTGCCGTTTCACCCCAGCCGCGAATGGCGGTTAGCGGTGTGCGAAGCTCGTGTGAAACCGACGAGATAAAATCGTTTTTCATATTTTCGGCGCGGCTTAGCTCCTCCGCCATATAGTTAATAGAGTGGCAAAGCTCACCTATTTCATTTTCCTTTTTAATTTCAATGTGATTTTCAAAATCGCCCATCGCAATTTTGCGTGCTGCCGAACTTACGTCCCTAATCGGTCGCACGATGGAGCGCACAAAATACATACCCGTAACGGTTATAAGGCCTAAGACCAACACACCCGCAAGGATGACAAGCAGGCAAACGTTACGCACTCTGTCATAGGTGTTCTCAAGCGAAATTGACCATCTTACCGCACCGTTGGAGCCCTTGCCGTAATCGGCAAAAAGGATGGTACCCGACATAACTCGCTCGTTATGGTCGGTACGGGTTTGGTAATCGGCATAGCCGTCGGTGCTTGAAAGCGCCAACTCGTAGTCCTGCATTTTTTGCTCGCCGTCGGGCAAAAAGCCTGTTGTAGAAGCAAAAACGTTGCCGTAGGTATCTATAATCTCAATTGATACCTTATCCTTATGCTCAAAGCCCTCAACGTAGCTTCGCGCGGTAGAATAAAAGTTTTCAGAAGGAACCATGGCCAACACAGAAAACTCCTGCGCATAGTCGTTTGCGTGCGAGCGCACTCGCTCGATATAAACGTTTCGCACAAACGAGCATATAATAATTTCTGCCGCCACAATGGCAACCGCCATTACTATAAAAACGTTAAAAAGCCACTGATTTGCGACACTTCGAAATCTTATATCAAGCTTCATACATAGCTCCTCCTTTCTAAATCCTAAATCCTGTATCCTAAGTCCTAAATCCTGAATCCTAATCTATCTTCCACTTATAGCCCATGCCCCACACTGTAACGAGGTGTTTGGGTGTTGAAGGCTCATCCTCAATTTTCATACGTAGTCTGCGAATATTTACGTCGACAATCTTTTCCTCACCAAAATATCCGCTGCCCCATACCTTGTTGAGAATATCGGTACGCTCAAGCACTGTATCGGGATTGGTGAAAAAATATTCAATAATTTGAAACTCAACCTGTGTAAGCTCAATGTTGCTCTCCCTTTTTGAGAGTGTTCTGCGACGAAGATTAAGTGTAAAGTCGCCCAGGGTGATTTCGTCACTACTGCTTGGCGCCGAAATGGAATTATTATATTCAACTCGGCGGTAAAGCGAATCTACACGAGCAAGCAGCTCGGTCGGGTTAAAGGGCTTTGTTATGTAGTCGTCGGCACCCAGCATAAGTCCGCTTATCTTATCCATTTCCTGTGTGCGAGCTGTAAGCATTATTATACCGAGCGACTTTGAACGAGCGCGAAGCTCCTTACAAAGTGTAAAGCCGTCCATACCGGGCATCGAAATATCGAGCAACGCTATATCAAATCCCTTTGTATCGTTATCGAAAATGTCAAGCGCCTCTTCGCCCGAGCCCGCCTCAACCGTTGTGTATCCGACACGGTTAAGGTTTATGGCCTCAAATTCGCGAATTGCAACCTCGTCCTCAACAATAAGAATTCTTTTCATTTTATTTTCTCCCTATTTAATCAGTTTGAACATCTGTATAATCTCTTGCTTGGTTACGGATTCGGGGAAGGTCATTAAGTTTACCGAAGCGGCAAAATAGAACTCTTCATTTCTTGTTATCTCAAAGGTCTCGAAGCCGTAGCTGCTAATATCCTCGATGGGAGTAGAAATCGGCACGACCCTGATTTTAAGAATAACCTCGGCCGAAATTCCCGTTTCATCATCAATTCGCATAAAAATACGCTCGCGCTTTGCGGTATCGCGTATTATTGTTATGCTATCCTCCCACTTGGGCGGCAGTTCAATATACCAACCGTCCGCATAGTTCATAATGGTTGAATTTTTGAGAATTAAATACTCACCATCGTATGCATACCAATAGGTTTTGTAGATGTTGTCGTTGGAGTTGCCCGATTCGGTTATAAGCTCCAACAGAGGTATTTCGTAAATGCCATCGCCGTCAATATCCATTATCTCGGCATTTGACGCACGGTAGGTTGACATTGTAGAGCCAACCGCCTGATTTTCGAGCGCATTGTACAGCTTGCCCTTTTTAAGGCCTAACACCTCGGTTATCATACCGTCGCCCTTAACGGCGTCAATATAAATTGCCATTTCGCCGCCCATAAGCTTTGAAACAACGGGTTGCAGGTGCGAAGTAACAAGTCCGTCAAGCGGGCAGGTATTTATCTCTGCCGTGCCCTTATCATTTATCCTTATAAACTTGGCGGTCGCCTGCTGATTTACGGTATCAATATGGGTTAGGAATAAATCGTTTCGTTTATCGCCGTCGATATCCTGACACATAAAACGAGAATAGCTTTCATAAATTCGTTGAGCAAAGACGTTGTTTTTAAGACTGTAAACGCCAACGCTTTTATCAACCGTGCCGTAAATCGACCAACCAACAACTATTTCAAAGTTGCCGTCGCCATCCATATCCGAAAACTCTACGGTATCAACACCCGTAGCAACACAGGGGAAGTCGCCAACCGACGTCCACTCACCCTTTAGCTTGGTTATGAGATTTACGTGCATTGTAACGATGTTTTCGCTCGTCGTGCTGTAAAAAGCAAAGGCCTCAACAGTGCCGTCGCCGTCAACGTCCTTACGCACAAAGGCAGAACGATAGTCGCCGCTTAAGGGATATTTTAATACGTAATCGCCACTTACCGAATCGTCAAGCGCTTTTTGTATAAAATAAAGCTCACCCGTTGGGCGCGGCGGTGCCAATAATTCATCAACCGTACCAATAACACCTGTACAGCCGCTTAAAAGCAACATAGCAAGCACCAAACAGATGCAAATTAAGCCTTTTTTCATCCTGACGACCCTCCTTTTATGCGACATAATTATTCATTGTTTATTATAGCATACTTAATTAAAAAAATAAAGTAAATATTTATATATATGTTTTAATTAAAAAAGAGAGCATCGCTTGAGGCACACTCCGTAAGGAAGTGTGCCTCAGCTATATTCGTGCAATGCCCGAGCGATATATCTTTGATGAGATATGTGGCAAGCCACGCGATATACGGCTTTCGCTGTGCTAAATGGCACGAATATAATATCGCAAAAGCCAAAGGCTTTTATATCGCTTTCTTTTTAAAAATATCTCGCATAGGAGAGGATTTTCAAAAGAAAATATCGCTGTGAGACCTGTCTCACAATATCGTCTTTTATTCTTGTTTTGAGATAGGTAAATTTCAAAGTATGTAACCCACTATGGCACTTTCAGAATTTGAAAGTGTCTTTTTTATATAAAAAACCAAGGGAGAACACTTCTTTACGAAGTGTCTCCCTTGATGCTCTCTTTTTCTTGTTTATTCACTAATCGTTTCGCCCTTGGCTACCTTTGGGGTGTCCTCCATAAGCTCGTTAAAGGCGCTGGCTGTTATTAGTCCCATCGGAATTCCGTCAAGCTCTACCTGATAGCGCTGTGACGAATATTTCTTGAAGGTCAGCACGACGTCCTTTATGTTCGCCGAATGCTTAAGTGTTATTTTGGCGGCCGTTTTCAGTCCCGACTTACTCTCGTAAGAAATGGGCGTTAAGGCTATCATCTTTTGGTAATAACGCTTAAAGTTATCAATTTCTAACTCTTTTCCGTTATAGAAGGCCTGATACTTCTGCTTAATATCCTTTTCGTCATCTGCGGCGGTATATTTAAGGTCGAAATTATAGGTCTTTTTGTCGGGCGTTACAACACTCATTTGTTTGAGTCCCGAAAGGGTCTCTAAAATGATGAAGGTGCTATAATAATCCTCCGTTTTGTTGTTGCATATAGACAAGGTAGAAACGGGAACCTTGTGTATCATCTGCGTCTGTGAATCTATTAAAGCACAGTGAAGAGAGTCCTGTTTTGTAAACTTAAAGGTGTTTTTCTTGCCACCCATAGATATCGTAACAACGTAATCGGGCTTATCAAGACCGTATTTTTTTAAGGTCTTGTCACTCTTTTCGTAGCTGTATGCGCCCACCGATGCTATGCCCGACTCAAAATAACCAATAAGTGTAGCAACCTGCTCGTCATTGGCAATTCTCTTGGTGGGTGACGTGATTATATAGGAAAAATAGGCGTTTATTGCATCATCAAGCTGCGGCTTTACCACGAGCGGTTTTGTCTGCTTTGCGCCCGAAACGCTTATATAATCGAAGTTAAATATACGGCCATCTGAAAAATATTCCGCATTATCGAGGGTGGGTGTAACACCCTTATAGCCCGTAGTAACGGCAAATTCTATCGGTTCCTTTTGAAGCTCCAAAGCGACGTCTTTATCAACTATATACACCTTTTCGTCACCCGATATTTTGCAATAGCAGCCCATATCGGCAGGTGCATTGTCGCCAAAGGTCACCGTGTAATCCTTTACCTTTTCACCGTCGCCCTTAACCTCTACGGTGATAGCGGCATTTTGGAAGCCAAAATCTCTGCCATCGTCCGTAAGGGTACGAAGCGCGTCAATGTTGGCAATCTTATCAACAACCTTTTCTACAATTGACGAATCGGTGTAATCGCTCTTTATTCCCTTAATGCTCCAAAGCGTTTCGGATGCATCGGCACTCTCAACCCTTTGTTGCAAAATGGTATACTGTGTATTTTCGTTTTTAATCGAAACCGACTGTATATAGGCGGTATCTACCGTTAAAACGTCGGTAGCAATTCCGCCGCTTTCTTGCGGTTCTTTTTCCTCGGGAATAAGGCGGTCTATTGCGAAATATCCGCCCACCGCAATACCGAGTGCCAAAACAAGAGCAACCGCCCTTATAACAATGGGCTTTTTGCCCTTAGGCATCGCCTCGCGCGGCTTATCGTTATAATGCTCGGGGTCGGCGAATATGGTTGACTCAAATTCGCCACCTTCCGACTTTATTTGCTTGTTTTCGTTTTCGGGGAAACTCATCTTCTTCTCCTTCTTACCCAAACAACTACGCCTAAGGCTATAAGTGCTAACGGCAACACAATAAGGAAAATAACGGTTATTGCCGCACCGCCTGCCTCAGATACCTCGCCCGCAAAGGACTCGCTTTCGAGCTTTCTGGTAACAAAGAGCTTTTGCGCCGAGTTTTCCATGCCCGAAACATATCTTGCGGTGTTTATAGAAATATCAAGATTTATAAAGCTGGCACTTCCCACGTCGGCAATAACGTTAAATGCCGAGAAGGCAACAACGTGTGACGATAAAAGCTTATCGTCAACCGTAACGGTATCGCTTGTAACAACCACCGTCGGGTATGATTTTTTCTTGGCAGCTTTGCCGGGCTTCCAATCCTCAGCGGCGTCTACGGGACAAACCGTAGCGGTGTCGCTTGTGCTGGTTACGATATTTGTCTTTCTTGTGCCAAAGGTTTCAAATGCAATATTTATGGGCAGGTTGTAGGAAGTAATAACAACGCCGTCGTTTTTATCGTTAATCTTAGCGGCAACGTCGTTATCGTTTACGTATGAATATACAATTCTCGGGTCGCTGTAAAACTCACTTGAATCGGTCTGATATAGATAACCCGAGCCGTAGGATACGCCCCACTCCTCTAAAAATTCTTTGAGTCTTGTATAGTCGTCAATGGGGTCACCAGGACAGAATATAAGCGAGCGTCCCTTTTTGCCGTCGTTATCGAGCCATTTGTTTATAAGCTCAATTTCAGATTCGAGGAAATCGCCGTTGGGCGCTACGATGGCGAGCACCGATATATCATCAGGTATTTCCTTTAATACGGTACCCTCGATTTCGGTGGTTGAAAATCCGTTATATTCAAGCTGTGTAGCAAGGTATTGCTTGAACTGTGCCACAGCATCGCTCGAGGTGTGGGCATTTATGATGCCGAGAATTTCATCCTCGCCGTTTGCGAGCATATTTATAGCGCTTGAAAGCGCAGTTTCAAGGTCGTTACCGTCTACGTAATAGCTGCCATAGCCCATTTGAGCATATCCGCTTTCGTCAGAAACGGGATAAATCTTATCATAGCTTATAAGCTTGGTTGCCTTTTCGGCGCTGCCGTTATCAACCTCGACGTAGATATCGCCGATAAAGGCGCTTGGATACTTATCAATTATAGGCTTTGCCTGTGCACCCGAGAAGTCGATAAAGTTAACCTTTATGTTCTTATTAACCTCGGCATATTGCTTTAAAAGTGTTACTGTTTGTGAATAGTAGTCCTCCTCGGCAACGATGTTGTGATAATACTGCAAATACTCGCCGAGTGTGGTGATATACTCATTTTCGGTACACAAAACAGTGATGTTAACCTCGCGCTCAACACTCTTTAAAAACGCCTTGTTATCGGCGCTAAGGGTGTTTGATTTTGCGGGTGTAAGGTCGAATTTCAAATAGCCTCTGTTTTCGAGAAGCGATGTCGCAACATTTAAAATAATGGCAACGGCAATTACCACGGCAATTACTGCCGCGAGGTAGCCGCCCTTTTTAAGTGCGTTAATGTTTATGAGCTTTCTGCCGGAGGACTTTTTCTCTTGCTTTTTAAATAGTTTCATTGCTAAATCCTCCTTATGCCCAACGTCTTTTAGCAACCGAGCATACCGTTAAGAACACGAACACACCCGTGATGCTAAGCATATAAATTATATCGTTCAAACTGAAAACGCCCGTAATAAAGTTTGAAAAACGGTCGATGAACGAAATCGCCTTATTTATTGCCGAGAGAATTACGTTGTTGTTGCTCTCAACAAAGCTGCCAAGCAGCATTACGGTTAAAAATACTGCAAAGGTGAGTGCCGCCGAAACAACAGGGCTCTCGGTTAAGGATGACAAGAACATACCAATTGAAATCATAACCGCACCAAGCAGCAAAATGCCGAGAAGTGTATAGAAATAAATCGCCCAGTTAAGCGACACACGAGCCGCAACGATAAACTGGAAAATAAGTGTTGAGAAAAAGCCTGCCGCATAAAGCGAAAATGCCGCAAAAAATTTGCCAAGCACTATCTCACTTATTTTAACGGGGGCGGTGAGCAACACCTGGTCTACCTTTTGGCGACGGTCTTCACTAAGCAAACGCATAGTGATAAAGGGTGTTGCAAAAATGGCAATGGTCGACATTACCGAAATAACGTTTTCAACGTTGGGTGCGCCGTTTTTATAAAGAACGGTGAAAAACATACCCGAAAAGAAGGTGAAAACGGCAAGAATAATATAGCCTATGGGGTTGTTAAAGTATGATTTTAATTCGCGCTTTAATACTGCAACCATTATTTTTCACCCGCCTTTCCATTTTTCGCTGCCGCCGCAATTGCGGCCGCATCGGCTTCATAGGTAAGTCGCATAAATACCTGTTCAAGACTTAACTGATTAGATGCCAGCATAACAACGTATTTGTTGCGAGATGCCAGCCTCTCGCTTATCTCGCGGCGGATATCGGCACCCGCCTTTGGCGTTACAACAAAGTCGAGCGTGCCGCTTTCCTTTTGACCTAAGCAATTGACCGACTGAACGCCCTTAACGTTCGATAGTATTTTGGTAAGCTCGTCCTCGGTGCCTGCAACACGCAAGACAACAGAATGGTCGTTTGAAAGCTCTCTTGACAGCTCGTCGGGGGTGCTGTCGGCAACGATTTTGCCGTGGTTTATAATTATTACCCTCTCACAGACTGCCTGTATTTCAGAAAGGATGTGTGACGAAACAATAACGGTGTGGTTTTGACCGAGTCGAGCGATAAGATTTCTTATTTCAATTATCTGCTTGGGGTCAAGACCAACGGTCGGCTCGTCAAGAATAAGCACGTCGGGGTTGCCCACAAGTGCCTGCGCAATGCCGACACGCTGACGGTAGCCCTTTGAAAGCTTGGATATTAACTTATCTTTTACGTTATCAATTTTTACGAGGCGCAAAATCTCGTCAATGTGCGGCTTTTTAGGGAATTTAACCTTTTTTAAGTCGTACACAAAGGCAAGATATTCATATACCGTCATATCGGTATAAAGCGGCGGTATTTCGGGCAGATAACCGATTCTTCTCTTGGCCTGCTCGGGCTCCTCAAGTATGTCGTAGCCGTCCACCGTAACGGTGCCTTGTGTTAGGGAAAGATAGCCCGTAACAATATTCATAATGGTACTTTTACCGGCGCCGTTTGGTCCCAAGAAACCAACAACCTCGCCCTTCTTTATAGAAAAGCTTACGTCGTCTACCGCTAAGAAGTTGCCGTACCTTTTACTGAGTGAAGATACTTCAATCATATTTTAACCTCCATACACTTACTGTTTTGAGTTTAACAAAATTTTATGAGCGATTTGTAAACTAAATGTAAATCATAGTAATTATACAATATTTATAGCAATATGACAAGATATTATTGACTTTTAATTTTATGTATAATAAAATTATCTTAACAAACCACAAGGAGTTGTTTTTATGGCTTTAGTAAAAGAATTTAATGCTTTGCGCTTTACCGATAAGACCGAGATTGCCTCTCTTTGCTGCCCGCCTTATGATATTATCAGCGAGGCAGAAAAAAGTATGTATTATTCTAAAAATGCGCATAATATAATTAACCTCGAGTTGCCCGGTCAGACAGCCGAGGACTACGAAACCGCCGCTAAGAAAACGAATGATTGGATAAATGAGGGCGTGTTGGCGCTTGATAAAACACCTGCGCTTTATATCTATGAGGAAAAATTCAGCGTAAAGGGTGTTGAATATGCCTTTAAGGGCTTTACCGCCTACGTGAAATTAGAGGAGTTTAGCAAGGGCATCGTTTTACCCCACGAGGAAACACTTTCAAAG
Source organism: Oscillospiraceae bacterium (assembly GCA_015066295.1). Lineage (GTDB taxonomy): Bacteria > Bacillota > Clostridia > Oscillospirales > Acutalibacteraceae > SIG565. Next base: position 33,713 of record SVOR01000005.1, on the reverse strand, counting down.
GCAAAGACCGACCGCTTTAATCTTTTAAACGCGACGGGTTGCAGCTTTAGTCAGATTTATTCACTTTATAATGACCCAAAGGGCGAAACACAGGCGCTTGTAAATAAGCTGTCGAGCGGCGCGCCCGACGTTTTCTTCACCGACGGCGACGGTGTTACACATAGCCTTTGGATTGCCGAAAAGTCAGCCGAGACCGAGCAAATCTGCCGCCAATTTGACGATAGAAAGCTTTATATTGCCGACGGTCACCACCGCTATGAAACGGGTCTTAACTTCCGCAATTATTTGCGCGAGAAAGGCACAGAAAACGAGAACAGCGACTTTATTATGATGTTCTTGGTAAATATGGAAAACGACGGCTTGGTTGTATTCCCCACCCACCGAATTGTTAGAGATTTAAACAACTTTAATCGCGAAGAATTGCTCGAAAAATGCAAAAAGCATTTTGATTTAACGCCCGTCGAAAAGGATGGCGCCGAGGCCTTCCTTGATGCCGCATACCAAAAGGGCGATACCGCCTTTGTTTTCTGCGACAAAGAAGGTCTGTGTGGACTAACCCTTAAGGATGCCGCCGTTATGGATGCGCTTTTCCCTGAAAAGAGCAAGGCACTTCGTCAGCTTGACGTAAACGTGCTTCACAGCCTTATACTTGAGGATGTTTTGGGCATAGATAAGGAAAATATGGCAAAGCAGATTAACCTCACGTATACCCGCAGTCTTGACGAGGCAATTTTCTCGGTGGAAACTACTGCAAACTGCTGCTTCTTGCTTAATCCGACAAGGGTCAGCGAAATTGCCGACGTTGCCAAAGCGGGCGAAAAGATGCCGCAGAAATCGACCTATTTCTATCCGAAACTTATAACCGGACTTGTTATAAACAAAATAAAGTAATTTTTAGCGGGACTATAAAAAAAGTATTGACAAAACATAAAAAGTCATATATAATGTATCAGTCCCGCAAAATATGGCTGTATAGCTCAGTTGGCTAGAGCATGCGGTTCATACCCGCAGTGTCATTGGTTCAAGTCCAATTACAGCCACCATTTTGGCCCGGTGGTCAAGAGGCCTAAGACACCGCCCTTTCACGGCGGTAACACGGGTTCGAATCCCGTCCGGGTCACCAAAAATAAGACAGTCTTCGGACTGTCTTATTTTTTTATCCAATCCGAAGGATTGGCATGTAATCTCGCAATAGCGAGTATGTAATCGCCGTAAGGCGTATGTCATCACGCGATAGCGTGTATTCTCTTCGGATTGATTACATACCACCTGTGGTGGATTACATTCAACACTCCGTGTTGATTACATACAAGGCTTCGCCTTGATTTACATATAAGTTTCTGCTATACTTTATATACGAGGTGTGAGTATGAAAGATAATCTGTTGCTTAAATATGCAGAACAGTTAGCTATCGAGATTGAGTCTCTTTGTAAAACCTTAGAGCATAAAGGCAATTCTAATATTATTTTCCAAATTCGCAAATCCTCGTCAAGTGTTTTTGCAAATATCACCGAAGCACAATACCCACAAAGTTTACCGGATATGCTATCAAAATTTAAAATTGCACGTAAAGAATGTGTTGAAACTGAAAGTTGGTTAAAACTGTTATATTCTAACAATTCTATTGACGAAGAAACCTTTAAAAAGTATAGAAATCTTTGCGGAAGAATACAAAGAATGTTAACCTCTTCTTGTATTACAATCGAGAATAAAATCAATCAAAAATAACCCAAGGCGGTGATGATATGTTCGGTGCAATATATGGCGATATAATCGGTTCATTTTATGAAACCCATTGTACAAAAGATTACGATTTTGAATTTCAGAAGGATAGCACGTTTACTGATGACACCGTTTTAACAGTTGCGGTTTGCAAAGCAATATTAAATAATCCTAACGAAATTACCCGTTGGAATATTCGAAAACGCGGCTTGGAATATGCAGGACAGTTTCGCCAATATTATTCGTTCTATCCGCATGCGGGATTTGGCAATATGTTTTCGGAATGGGCGCAGTCTAACACATATAAAATAAACCGCAGTTATGCTAATGGTGCCGCAATGCGTGCTGTACCAATAGGTTATGCCTATGAAACTCTTGAGCAAGTTCTTCTTCAATCGAAAGCAAGTTGCTATTATACCCATAATAATAGCGAAGCTATAAAAGCTGCACAAGCGGTTGCAACGGCAGTTTTTCTTGCTCGAAACGGTGAAAACAAAGAAGAAATTCGCGTTTTCTTAGAAAACAGGTTCCATTATAATCTTTCAAAAAGTCTTTACGAAATAAGAGAAAATTATGTTTTTGATAGTAGAGCATCTTATAGTGTGCCGACTGCAATTATTGCTTTTTTAGAATCTAACGATTACGAAAGCGCGATTCGAAATGCAATTTCTCTTGGTGGCGATGCAGACACCGAAGCATGTATTGCAGGTGGAATTGCAGAAGCTTATTATAAATCGATACCTAAACACATAGTAGATTTTTGTGATAGAAAGATAGACTATTCTCTTAAAAAAGTTGTTTTGGAATTTAAAGATAAATTTTGCGAAATATTGTAAGAAATTCGAACTTTTGACAGGTTTGTGAGTCACCAAAAACCTTATCACCCAGAGTTGAACTAATGACTTAAATATAAAGAGAAGTGTTCGTCTTTTATTATGAAAATCACCAAAAAGAAAGAGAGTCACGTAAAGTGACTCTCTTTCTTTTTGGGGTTCGAAAAAATGCTAAACGCAGAGTACCCCGTCCGGTCACAGTTTATCTTTCAGGATATTTTAAGCCTTTTGGCAACCCAAGAATATAATCTGCCGAAACACCATAAAATAAACAAAGTTTTTTCATTATTTCATAGGGCGGCTCAGTTTTTCCATTTTCATAGTTTGAATATGTGTTTTGTGTTATATTTAAAACGTCCGCAAGTTCCTTTTGAGTAATATCCCTATCTTCTCTTAATTCCTTTAGTTTCACAATACCGCCTCCTATAAGTTTATTATATTTATCAAAAAATTTGATATTGACTTTTATCAAGAAACTTGATAATATAATTTTATCTTTTTAAAGGAGGCTTATTATGAAAACAAAACTTCTATCAACTTCGGTTGACGAAAAAACGTATAATAAAGCACATATTATTGCCAAACAGGAATTTCGAACAGTATCGGGTTTATTGCGATATTTACTATATAACTACATAAGACAGTACGATTCGTTTGACAATAAAGATACGAATTTTTAAAAATAAAGTGATATTTCTCATCGAAATATCACTTTATACATATCATAAACATCCACGTCGTTGAGTTTGTTTCTTTTTGTCGAAAAAGTAGAATTTACAATTTAATTTTATTAACATAATTTTTTTATTCGTTTTATTTTTGCATATTCATTTATTAAAGTTTTCCACCGCTTTTTACACACAAAACGGGCTATTTTAGGTGTTTTGGGGTGGTTATCCACCGCTTTTTTGTTAATTACTCGGTGGATAACTTTAATAACTTTTAAGGTTTTGTAAGTTTACATAATAACATTTTTTGCAAGCAAAAATAAAAATTTTGTAACTAATTGTCATATTTTTTGGAATTTATTTTTACATCATAATATAAAGCAGCGCAAGGCTTAAAAGCTCGTCGGTTTGCTCGCCCGAAATCAGCAGCATTATGCCCAAAATAAGCGAAATATCGCCGTCCATTTCGAGTCCCTTAAAGTTAATCATTTTAAAAAGGGAATTTATGGAAGGTGATTTTTTATGCATAGTTTGCATATCCTTTTGAGGCTCTGTCGCGCGGGGACCTGAAAACTGTGGAGTGCTTACAAAATCGGGCATGGGTGGGCGCTGGTGCTGCCCACCCGTAACACTTGCACGTCTGCTCATTTCTCTTACGCGCTCGGCCGCGCGCCGTAATTCTTCTTCGCTGAATTCTGCCATATCGCACCTTCTTAAAAATCAAATAAGCCGCTATCCTGCAAAAGCGGGAGCATATCTATTACCCTTAAAATTTTAACTGCTCTATCTACCCTTTGTTGCCTTTCCTCGCTTAAATGGGGTCGAAGCGCCATTAACAATTCGCATCGTTTGTCACTCTTTTTATTATTTATTTTCTGAATCATCGGCAAAAGTCTGCCGATATCAATATCGGGTGCATCATTTTTTGGCTTTTCGGTGCCACCAAGCATCCCCTCTGCCATACTGCGTATTTGCGCCATACTGTCGGGGTCGTTTAAAATTGAGGATATGCGCGCCGATAAATCATCCATTTTTGCCATCCCCGAACATCTTTTTCATAAGCTCCTTCACCTCGGGACTATTCAAAAGTCTTTGGGTTGCCGCCTTATCGTTTAGCATTTGATTAAGCTTCTTTGCGTCATCTGGATTTAAGGAATTTATCATTTTATCAATATCCTCTTTTTTAACACCCTTTTTTAGCATATCGTTCATATTATTCATTGCATTCACCGCCAAAAAAATATATACTATATAGTATGAAACGCGTTTTTTATTTATGAGGTATTTTATGAGAATAATTGTCATTTCAGATTCGCACGGGCGCCGCAGCAGTATCGACTATGCCTTGCAGTCGCACCCCGACGCACGCCACGTATTTTTCCTTGGCGACAACGTACGGGACGTTGAGGCGATTGCCGATTATCACACCGACCGCATTTTTCATATAGTAACGGGCAACTGTGACGGCGATACAATGTATCCTGTGACCGAGCTTTGTACCGTCGGCGGCGTAAAAATCCTATACACCCACGGGCATCACCACTCGGTTAAATACACCACCGCGCCGCTTTTGGATGCCGCAAAAAAGGCGGGTGCGAAAATTGCCCTTTACGGACATACGCATATTGCAAAAACCGAATATATTGACGGCATTTATATTGTAAATCCCGGCTCAATATCATTGTCGCGTGAAGGCGGCAACTCCTACGCCGTAATAGATATAACCGAAAACGGCATTATGCCGATAATAGTAAAGACCTGAGGAAAACCTCAGGTCTTATTTTGTCTCAAATATTTCTAATTGGTCGTAGAGTGACCTGCGCTCGTCGGCAAGGCCCATCGTTTTAATAAGCGAATTACGCTTACCTGTTATAACCTTAAAAATATATACTAAAATACGCCATACGTATAAAAACGGATATAAAATAGGCGCTTTTTTAAGTATTGGATATATGGTATACATTGAATTATGTAGTGCGCGAGCGAGGTTATATATTTTTGACTTTTTAAGTCCACCCTTGCCATGCTCCGAAATCATCATACCGCTGGTTTGTCTTTTGGAGTCAATTCTGCCAAAATTACCGCCCTCTAATATATCCTTCATTATATTATAGCAAAGGCTTTCGTCGGCATCCTTTGCCCACGCGGGACAGGGAATTTCCAAATAGAGCGAGCAAAGCTTTGTCATAACGCAGGCATATTTGTAAAGACCTATGCTTTTAAATAGCGGCAACAGTTTTTCGTCCCAAAAATCGTCATCCATGGTTGCTCGCACAAAGCACGCCCAGTCACAAAGGTGACGAAGTCCCAAGCCCTCTGACACCATATGGTGCTGCATATGCAAAAGCAGTATGGCACCATGATGATGGGGGCAAGGCATTTTAAACTCATTACCCATAACGGCTACCATCTGTGCCTTTTCGAGCGTATCACTCATATAGGCTCTTACTATATCGCCCTTTTCACCATAGGGTATGCCTGGAATTTCAAAGTGCATTTCGAGTGCGGCAGGCCGCTTTACAAAGCATATATGGCAGTCGTTTTCGCTATGCCTTTCATACCCTTTTTCGAGTATTTTTTGCGAGATATCATCGCTTTTGCCCGTATCAATTAAAAAATCGACGTCACCTAAATTTCTAAGCTCGGGCTTTAAATAATATTTCGCCGCTGAGATACCCTTGATTACGGCATAATTTTCACCCTCGCAAATCTCATCATTAAGCTGCTTTTGGGCGGCAACAATAACAGAATTTTTAGAAAAGCCCTTTAAAACGTGGGCATACCAATTATCGTAAATGTATGAATCTATTTGCTTTTTATAGGGTGTGACGGCGTCAAAAACCGCCAGACTTACCGCCTGCCGAGATGACAACAGACCGATTGCCTTCCAATCAGTCTGTTTTAATTTATCCTCTTCTATTTTCGCCTTTGTGCCATTTATAGAGGCCGACAAGAGCTTTAATAAAACCTCTTGCGTAAGTGAAAATTTTTCCAACTCGGTTCTCCTAAAATTTACGCCATACCATCTTGTTTACAACGCCTGTGTATGACTGAATAATCTTAACAACCTTGGTAGAAACGTTTTCCTCCACGTAATCGGGAACGGGGATGCCATAATCGCCGTTTTTATTCATCTCTACCGCGGTTTCAACCGCCTGCTGAAGCGAATCATTATCAATACCCGCCAAAATAAAGCAAGCCTTATCGAGTGCCTCGGGGCGCTCGGTTGAGGTGCGAATACAAATTGCGGGGAAGGGATTGCCGACAGAGGTAAAGAAGGAGCTTTCCTCAGGCAGAGTGCCGCTATCGGAAATCACCGCAAAAGCATTCATCTGCAAGCTGTTATAGTCGTGGAAGCCGAGTGGCTCGTGCTGAATAACGAGCGGATTTAGTTTAAAGCCGCTTTTTTCTATTCTGTTACGGCTTCTCGGGTGACAAGAGTATAGTATCGGCATTTGATATTTCTCGGCAATCTCGTTTATTGCATTAAAGAGTGACAGGAAGTTCTTTTCGGTGTCGATGTTTTCTTCTCTGTGCGCCGAAAGAAGTATATATTTACCCTTTTCGAGTCCTAATTTCTCGTGGATACCCGAAGCCTTGATTTTTTCGAGATTTTCTCTTAAAACCTCTGCCATCGGCGAGCCCGTAACGTAGGTGCGCTCTTTGGGTAGACCCGTATCGGCAAGGTAACGGCGAGCATGCTCGGAGTATGCCATATTAACGTCCGAAATTATATCAACAATACGACGGTTGGTCTCCTCGGGCAGACACTCGTCTTTACAACGGTTACCTGCTTCCATGTGGAAAATAGGAATGTGCAGACGCTTTGCCGAAATTGCCGAAAGGCAAGAGTTGGTGTCTCCCAGCACTAACAGTGCGTCGGGCTGTGTTTCTACCATTAGCTTGTAGGATTTCGCAATAATATTACCAACCGTTTCGCCAAGGTCGGCGCCAACGGCATCAAGGTAATAATCGGGTGCACGAAGTCCAAGGTCATCAAAGAAGACCTGATTTAATGAATAGTCATAATTCTGACCTGTGTGAACTAAAATTTGGTCGAAATAGGTGTCGCACTTCTTAATTACCGCCGAAAGACGAATAATCTCGGGACGTGTGCCGACAATGGTCATAAGCTTTAATTTTTTCATACCGTTCACCTGCTATACTTTCTCAAAAAATGTATCGGGATGACTGGGGTCAAACTGCTCGTTTGCCCACATAAGTGTTACTAAATCATTTGTATTTGATAGGTTTATTATATTGTGGGTGTAGCCCGGCAGCATATGTACCGCCTGCGGCTTTTCGCCGTTTACGTAGAAACGCAAAACCTCATCACTGCCGATTTTTCTCTGTTCGATAAGTCCTTCGCCCGAAACAACAATAAAGAACTCCCACTTAGTGTGGTGCCAATGCTGACCCTTGGTTATGCCCGGCTTTGATACGTTTACACTAAACTGACCGCAATTAGCGGTTTTTAGTAGTTCGGTAAAGCTACCACGCTCGTCCACATTCATTTTAAGGTCAAACGCAACCTTGCTTTCGGGCAGATATGACAGATAGGTCGAATATAGCTTTTTAGCAAAGCTGCCAAAGGGTATTTCGGGCATTATGAGTGTTTTGGGTTGGTTTTTAAATGAATCGAGCAAATCTACAATTTCGCCGAGTGTCACCTTGTGGGTGATGGGGGCGGCACAGTATTTGCCGTCGGGCGTTAATACTGTATTTATGCCATCAAACTCGCAGCGGTGTTCGCGTCCTTCAAGAGCCGCCAACATTTCATCAATTAAATCGTCTATGTACAGTAATTCGAGCTGTGTGCTCCTATCATTAACCGTAATTTCTAAATCGTTTGCGGTGTTGTGGCAGAAGGTTGCAACGGCACTGTTGTAATTGGGTCGGCACCATTTACCAAAAAGATTTGGGAAGCGGTAGACAAGCACCCTTGCGCCCGTTTTTTCGGCATAGTCGAAAAATAATTCCTCGCCTGCTTTTTTGCTGCGTCCGTAATCGGAATCATATCTGCCAATAAGCGTCGCCTGAATAGAGCTTGAAAGCACTATCGGACAGTTGTTGCCGTGTTTTTGCAGTGTGTCGAGCAGTGTGGAAGCAAAACCAAAATTGCCCTTCATAAATTCATCACTGTTTTGAGGGCGATTTACGCCTGCCAAATTAAAGACAAAGTCGGCATCGCGGCAATATACATCCAGCTCATCCGCCGCAGAATCTATATCATATTCATAAATTTTTTCGATTTCAATTTCGGGGTGGGTTCTATCCTTGCCGTCGGCAATGTTTTTTAGCGCCGCACAAAGATTTTTACCAACAAAGCCCTTGGCGCCCGTTACAAGTATTCTCATTTTTTAACCTCCGACATATCAAAGCCCACGTATTCGAGCGCCTTTACGTAATCGTCGGTGCGCTCTGCCGTAGCGTATGCTATTTTTTGTTGTTGATTTTTTATTTTATACCTATTAAAAAAAACAGTATCAAAAATTCTAACAACCCACATAACAGGTAATAACACGCCACACTTTTCAAGTACGGGATATTTTTGTTTTAGGTTTTTGCGTGGCGGGAAAGCGAGACGAATTATACGCCTGAATTTTGAGTTTTTATTCATAACGCTCGCCCATACGTTCTTTTTCTCAGGCACGCCATAAGTGCCGCTATTGAGCACCGTTTTAAGCACAAACTCTGCCTTGTTGGTAAGTTTTCCGTCAAGAAAAGCAAAATTTATGGCGTCAGTTATATTTTTGTAAAACTCTAAAACACCTATTTTTTTAAGTGCCTGCTCAACATAAGCCTCGTCAACCTTATACTTTTGCTTGAAAACATATAGGTCGGTTAAATGCTTAACGCCAATTCCGCCTGCTCGGTAATGCTTGGCAAAGTGGGTAAAGATATGAACAAACTCATCATTTGTGTTGAGTAAATAATGATGATTTTCCTTTAAAACGGCCATATCCCAAGGCTCTTTAAAGAAGTCATACAGTTTGCCGTCATAGGTTGGTATAAGGCTCTTGTGAAGCTCAACCACAAGCGCCGAGCTTTCCCAAATATACTCGTGGTCACTCTCGGTAACGAAACGATACCCGAGTTCCTCCATTACGGCGGGAATATTTTTATATTGCCCTGCCTTTATAAGAATATCGGCATCACTCATTGTGCGCATATCACGTTTTGGGTATATATCCTTCAGATTTATACCCTTTAACGTCATATAATCAATGCCGCTTTTATCGAACTGGGCATAAAGCTTTTTAAGGGCATCCTGCTGCATTTCGTCTATAAAGACACCTGCACAAACACGCTTAAAAGCGAGGCGCACCTGCGGGTCCTTTGAATTTATGCCGCAATTAACCGCACCGTAATATATGAGTGCATCAATTTGTCGGTATGATGCATACTGCATATAATCGGCTATGCTAAAATTCTCGGGCAGGTCGAATCCTTCGCCTGTCAAAGCACTTTTTATAAGTTTAAGCACAGTGCGGTCTTTTTCATTTAACATTATTTTTCCTTCCAGGCAGCTACTTCATCACGAATATACTGCAAAGTTAATAATTTTTCCTTAACCTCTGCTACGGTTAAGAGGTCTGTATTGTTTGAATTAAATTCGGTTAGAGGATTACGCTGCTTGTCGCCATCCTTAAAGTATTTATCATAGTTTAGGTCACGCTTGTCGCAAGGCACACGGTAGAAGTCGCCCATATCGGTTGCGTTGGCACATTCCTCATTGGTGAGAAGTGTTTCGTACATTTTTTCGCCGTGACGAATACCGATAACCTTGATTTCGTCCTTACAATCAAACAATTCCTTAACAGCCTCGGCCAAAACACCAATGGTGCAGGCGGGTGCTTTTTGTACGAATATTTCGCCGCCCTCAGCATTCTCGAAGGCAAAGAGAACTAAATCAACCGCTTCTTCAAGCGACATAATAAAGCGAGTCATGTTAGGCTCGGTAACGGTGATAGGTTCACCCTTCTTTATCTGCTCAATCCATAGCGGAATAACGCTACCGCGCGAGCACATAACGTTGCCGTAACGGGTACAGCAGATGGTTGTATCCTCGGGTTTTACGGTACGAGATTTTGCAACTATAACCTTCTCCATCATAGCCTTTGAGGTGCCCATAGCATTTACGGGGTATGCCGCCTTATCGGTTGAAAGGCATATAACCCTTTTAACGCCCGCATCAATTGCGGCAGTAAGCACGTTTTCGGTGCCGAGCACGTTGGTTTTTACCGCTTCAATAGGGAAAAACTCGCAAGACGGTACCTGCTTAAGTGCGGCGGCGTGGAAGATATAATCTACACCATGCATAGCATTCTTAACCGATGCTAAGTCGCGAACGTCACCGATGAAAAACTTGATTTTACCTGCCACCTCGGGCATCTTTGCCTGAAACTCGTGGCGCATATCATCCTGCTTTTTCTCATCTCTCGAGAAAACTCTAATTTCACCTATATCGGTCTGTAAAAATCTATTGAGAACGGCGTTACCGAAAGAGCCTGTGCCGCCTGTAATAAGTAAGGTTTTATCTTTAAATACTGACATTTTGATTTCTCCTATCTGTTGCCGTACATTTTTTCGTAATAATTGCGGTATTCGCCGCTGATAATGGTCTGCCACCATTCTTTATTGTTTAAATACCACTGGATTGTTTTCTCAATGCCGTCGGCAAACTTTGTCTCGGGCAACCAACCGAGCTCGGTATGAATTTTTGTCGGGTCTATAGCATATCTGAGGTCGTGTCCCTTGCGGTCGGCAACGTATGTAATAAGGCTCTCGGGTTTGCCGAGCTTTTTGCATATAAGCTTAACAATATCTATGTTAGCCATTTCGTTGTGTCCGCCAACGTTGTAAACCTCACCAATTTTGCCTTTGTGTATAATCAAGTCTATCGCTTTGCAATGGTCCTCAACGTACAACCAATCGCGCACGTTCTCGCCCTTACCGTAAACGGGAAGCGGCTTGTCTGCCAAGGCGTTGGCTATCATTAAGGGTATCAGTTTCTCGGGGAAGTGATATGGTCCGTAGTTATTTGAGCAGCGGCTTATTGTAACGGGTAAGCCGTAGGTTCTGTGATATGCCAAAACCAAAAGGTCGGCACCTGCCTTCGAGCTGCTGTAAGGGGATGACGTATGTATCGGTGTAGTTTCTGTAAAGAACAAATCGGGACGATCAAGCGGCAGGTCTCCGTAAACCTCGTCGGTTGATACCTGATGGTAACGGATATTGCCATATTTGCGGCAGGCATCCATTAAAACCTGAGTGCCCAATATATTGGTCTTTAAAAAGATTTCGGGGTTTTCAATTGAGCGGTCAACGTGACTTTCAGCCGCAAAGTTTACCACCACGTCAGGCTTTTGCTCCTCGAAAATTTTATAAATTGCCTCGCGGTCACAAATATCGGTTTTGCAGAAAACAAAATTCTCGTTTTCCATAGCCTCTTTTAGCGTCGACATATTACCCGCGTAGGTCAAACAGTCAACACAAACTATTTTGTAATCGGGATATTTGTTTAGCATGTGATAAACAAAGTTACCGCCTATAAAACCGGCGCCGCCGGTCACCAGTACCGTCATAATTTTCTCCTTAAAACTTAGTATAAAATTTTATCGTCGGCAACTCGACGCAAATGCTCGCCATAGGGTGATTTGCCATAAAGCTTAGCAGATTTTTTGAGCTGCTCTTTGTCTATCCACTTGGCGTGGTAGGCAATTTCCTCGGGTGCCGAAATTACAACGCCCTGACGGTTTTGTACCGTCTGAACAAAGGTTGCCGCATCCATAAGGCTATCCATTGTGCCGGTGTCCATCCAGGCGAAGCCTCTGCCAAGAATCTGAACAGCAAGGCTGTCAGCCTCTAAATAAAGCTTGTTAAGGTCGGTGATTTCGAGTTCGCCACGCGCTGATGGTTTTACCTTTTTGGCAAATTCCACAACTCTCTTATCGTAAAGGTAAAGACCCGTTACGCAGTAATTGCTCTTAGGACGCTTCGGTTTTTCCTCAAGAGATATTACCTTGCGGTCTTTATCAAACTCTACAACGCCAAAGCGTTCGGGGTCGGTCACGTAATAACCGAATACGGTAGAAATACCTTTTTCGGCATTTTTTACGGCCTCTGAAAGATTTTTTCTAAACCAACCGCCGTAGAAAATATTATCACCAAGCACCATAGCGCAAGGCTCGTCACCGATAAACTCTTCACCAATTAAAAAGGCTTGTGCGAGTCCGTCGGGCGATGGCTGAACAGCATATGAAAGTTTAATGCCGAACTGACCGCCGTCGCCAAGCAGCGCCTCAAAACGAGGTGTGTCCTCGGGCGTTGAGATTATTAAAATGTCACGAATGCCTGCAAGCATTAAGGTTGATAGCGGATAATAAATCATCGGCTTATCGTATACGGGAAGCAGTTGCTTCGACGTCACCTTGGTAAGCGGATAAAGTCGTGTGCCGGAGCCGCCGGCAAGAATGATACCTTTCATTTGTGGCACCTCTTTTATTTTAAAATTATATCACAAATTTTGTTTATATCGTTTTCACTTAAATGTGCATAAAGCGGTAAGCATAAAACATTTTCGGAATATTCTTTTGCAATAGGTGTAAGGGAAGTTAAATCCTCTTTAAAACCCTTATTGGCGGAAACAAGCGGATAGAAATATTTTCTCGCGTTAATACCTTCTGCATTAAGTGCGGCTATTACCTCATCCCTGTTTTTGCCGAATTTCTGCTTGTCAAATAAAACGGGATAATACGCAAAGTTTTGTTTAATATTTTGCGACGGTAAAAGTGTAATTCCGTAGATACCGCTAAGGCGTTTATTATAAAGCGCAAAAGCCTCACCGCGCGATGCGATTTCTTCATCAATATGTCGCAGATTGCAAATGCCCATCGCCGCCGAAAACTCGTTCATTTTGGCGTTGGTGCCAAAGCACTCAAGCTCGTCCCCCTTAACACCAAAGCTACGGCAAAGCGCTAACTTTTCGGTAAGGGTTTCATCGTTGTAGCAAAGCGCGCCGCCCTCAATGGTATGGAAAACCTTGGTTGCGTGGAAGGATAACATTGAAATATCACCGTAGGTGCAAATTCCCTTGCCCTTATACTCGACACCAAAGGCATGTGCGGCATCATAAATAACCTTTAAATTATGCTTTTGGGCAATTTTATCTATTGCGTCTACGTTACAAATATTGCCGTAAACGTGAACGCCAAGTATGGCAACCGTTTTGTCGGTTATAAGCGCCTCGATTTTGCTTTCGTCAATGGTGTAGTCTTCTTTGACATCACAATAAACGGGTGTGCAACCGGCACTAACTATTGCGTTTGTTGTCGACGCAAAGGTAAAGGGTGTAGTTATAATTTCGCCCTTTAATCCAAGCGCATCCAAAGCGCAACAAAGCGCTAAATGGCCGTTGACAAAGAGTTCTATATTCGGAACCTTCAAATAGTCCTTTAACTGCCCTTTTAATTTGTTATGTATGGGACCCATATTGGTAAGCCACACCGTGTCCCAGATTGATTTTATTTCCTCACAATACTCGTCAAATGGAGGCATTGAGGAATGTGTTACGTTGATTTTATCCACAATATCTTTCAACCTTTGTATTGATAAATTAACACAAACTAAATTTTCTGTGTTCTATAGTTATAATTAGTATTACGCCGATAAAGGCATAAACCATGGCACAAATATAATAATTGTGAGTAGCACCAATATATTAAGTAACCAAGTATATTTTATATAATCGGAAAACTTGTATCCTGCAACCAGTGTCATTGCTGTTTGTGCATTGGCTAATGGTGTACTATAAGTTAAATTCGCAGCATAAACAATACCTAATGCAAACGGTAAAATGTTCAAATGTTGAGCGTTGCAAAGCGCCACTGCAATTGGCAATGTTATTACAACCGCAGTTGAATTTGTAATAAAGTTGGATATAAGCATTGTACACACAACAAAAATAATAAACAAAATTATAGGCGGCGTGTTTTGACCAACTACTGCAGAAAGCAAATCTGACATGAGGTCGCCTGCTCCACCTTTGGATATACCCGTGGCAATACCTAAACAACCTGCTAAAATAAAAACAACGGACCAATCCATATTTTTTATAACACTTTTTTGGGTTGTGCATCCAGTGATAACGCACAAAATCGCTGCAATTATAGCGGTTGCGGCTGCTGGGATCCAATCACCGATGAAGGATACTATAACTAAAATCAAAATAATAACAATAGTAATTATTTTTCTTTTGTTAACAACGATTTCCTGTACTTGCTGCGCTTCATTATCCGCTACTTCGGTTGCAGTTTCTTTTCCCCAAGCGGATGCGCCTATTTTTCGGCCTATTGTCGTTGAATAAAGGATATATACTGCAAACAGTATTAATCCCACCGGCATATAATCAAACATTTTAAGTTCAATACCGGCCATTTCGCTTATAATACCATTTGCCGTAAGTTGAGGGGTTGATCCAACAAGAGTACAAACTCCGCCAAACATCGCACCCATCGTTACAGGAAGTGTGATGTTCTTACGATTCATATTGCTGGAGGCAGAAAGACTTGCTATAATAGGCAGAAAAATTGCTATAACTGCTGTATTGGATAAAAACGTTGAAAGGATAGCAGAAACAGTACCTGCAATAAGAATAAACAACCCTTCTTTGCTTGCGGACGCTTTTTGTACCCATTTACCGATAAGCTTTGCAGCACCGGTATCCTCCATAGCTATACCAACGACCATCATGCCGAACATTAATAGCACCGTTGAATTTGAAAAACCCGAAAATGCTTCTGATAAAGTGCATATACCTGTAAGTGCAAACGCCAAACATCCCAGACATGCTGTAACGGCGTTGGGAATAACATGTGTGACAAACAGTATGATACACGCTAAAAGTATGATAAGACTTATAATCTCTGTACCCATTTTGCTACTCCTCTATATTTTTATATTCATCTAATCGGTTCGTATCAAACGACTTATACAACATATTCGCCCCGTTGCTGTCATTAACTTTGACGATTTTTTGTATTTCTTTAATTGTTTCTTTAATTCTATCAACACTCTTGTCCTTAATCACTGCACGGAACACTCTTTGTGCCAATGTGTGATTATCTATAATCTCATCACCTATTGAATGCAAATACTCAGTGGTAACAACATTAGGCATATTTTTAATTTCTTCAATATCTGATAATTCGCCTACTGTTCCACCGTGTGCCCACATATTATAGGTAAGAATATAATGTTTAAAATGTGGATCATCCTGCTCTAACGAATATCCCTGCATTTCACCAGTAAGAGCATGAGCTATCATCATTTTAAGATAATTGATTTTATTTTCAGAACTTATATGTCTATAATCGCACGCACCATTTATTCTGTAACCCAATTCAAAAAACTTAATTGAGGTATCATTTACAATGCCTTGTACAAATACAGAACCATCCGTTGCACCCATTCCTTTAAACATATTTATAACCTTTTTATTTATGTCCTGACAAAAACGCTCGGTATATTTTGATGGAACAATTAAAACATCTCCTTGCGAAGTAATTCCTTCATGATCTCTGGAAATCAATTTATCTTTAAAACAAGATAAAGAAACTTCGCCGTTCTTCATAGTATATGTAGCCGTTACTTCGTCACCAATAACATATTCTTCAACAAGTACATTTTTACCTGGGGAAATATTTAACGCATAATTATATGCTACTTTAAATTCATCAGCATTATTGCATATTGAAATTCCTCTTCCACCACTACTATCAATAGGTTTTACAATAACCGGAAAATTAATATCAACATTTTCTATACCATTTTGTTTGATAGCATCTGTATAATCAATCGGAACTGGCACGTCATATTCCATACATGTTTTCTTAAATAATGATTTGTCAAGCGAAAGGGCTATTTGTTGTTCACTTGCATAAAACGGGAATCCTAATTTATCGCATATTTTACGAGCATACGGCAACAAAGAATCGGTAAAAGCCGTGAATAATCCATCGATTTTTTCTTCCTTGCATAAGGCTACCACTGCATCCACATCTATTGCACTTACCATACACGCCTTATCTGCATATTTTTTTGCAGGTGAATTCGGCAAATAATCTGTGACTACCGTGTATATTCCCATTTCTCGAGCAACCTGAACCGCCTCACAAAGTGGTCTAACTGCGCCTAAAAACAACAATCTTTTTCCCTTTAAATTTGAAAACATAACTTTCTCCTATATTTTATTTGCTATCATCTTTTAAAATTGCCATCATTATCATACTAACATATCGTCCGTTTTTATAATTTGATTCTTTCTTTATTCCCTCTTTTACAAAACCTGTTTTTTCATATAATTTTATGGCAGGTAAATTTGTTTCTAAAACGCCAAGTTCAACTCTTCTTAAGTTTAAATTATCGAACGCGTGGTCAAGCATCGCTTTTACCGCAAAGGTTCCTATACCTTTGCCACGATTTTGAGAACCGCCGATCATAATATGAAGTTCTCCGCTACGGTTTATGTAATTAATATCAACGAGACTTATAAGCCCCAAAACCTCGCTTTCTTTATCTTCGTCTACAATCGCACACCTTACACAATTACCACGCGTATTTAAATATTTATCATACCATTCGCTGTCAACGTCTTCATTTATAAAGCGATATGGTGCACCGAGACAAGAAATTAAATCAGGATCATTTCTCCATTTATTTATTTTTTTTAAGTCTTCTCTTTCAAGTTCTCTTAATTTATACATCTTTTCACCTCTCGGATTAAATATTCCATTTCTTTATCGCCGTATCTTTGATCAATTGGCAGCGGCAATATGTTTTCAGCAAAATCTTTTTCTAACTCATTGCCACCCTCAAACACGTTTGGCCAAAGCGTCGCAACATATATACCTTTTTCTGCCAACTTTTTCTTAATTTTCATACCGTTTTTTATATATAACGGATAGGCGTACGGAATATCTATATTTTCAACATTTATTTTATTTATATCTTTGAAAGCATCATTTAAAATCTTAAAATTATTTTTGCGTTTTTGAGCAGCTGCTTCATAATCTATAGCCCCCAACAGATTGTGTGTCAGGTCTGACATCGATTTCAGTGGCGCCGTTTTAAACCCTGCGTCATTAGCCTTGAAATCAGCATAAAAATCGCTTGCTTTGCCCTCGAATCTGCCCAATAAATGTTTAAATCTATCAGACGAAATGTCTTTTTCCAATCTTTCATCAATAGTTACCGTTGTTGCTAAATATGCCCCGTCCGGCACGCCAAAAAATTTTCGGCACGAATATATTGTATCTATCCCTTCTACCGCCGACTGATAAAACGCATGGGTATTATCCCAAATAATATTTTTATATTTTTCCCTGAAAACCACTATATCTTTTTGACAAAAAAGTCCATAAAAATTAACTATATAAATATATTCATCAGCGCCTAAATTTTTTTCAAATATCGGGCAGAAGTTCTCGTCAATATGATATATTTCATAAACATATCCGTTTTTTTCACACATTGCTTTAACCGAGTCGCAAAGAAATGCAGGCAAATATACTTTTTCTATTTTTCTTGCTCTGAACAAATAGTCAAGCGCATTTCTTCCACAATTAAGCGAAATCAAGTTTTTGTGATATTCATTACCCTTAAGTTTTTCTAACTCAAAATAGCCGCCGATTTCCTCTTTCATATCTGCTTTCTCCTTTAAACCCAACTACTCCAGCACAACCTTAATCCAGTCTTCTGAGTTATCCATCATATAAAGCATTTCTTCCATGCTACAGAATTTCATAATCAAAATTCCCAGTGTAGTATTTGCGCCGGTGAACGCCTTTATCCCGTCGCCGGGTTTCTTAATAATGTGGCTTTCAACTATATTATTTAATGCAATGTCTTCTCTTATTTGTATGTTTTTAAGTGTCCCGTCCTTAAGGCTATGTACAGCAAAATAAGACCAAAAGCCATCCGGCAGCCTATGTTTTATATCCCTTATTTCTTCGCCAACAGCAGCTTTAATAGAACATTCTACTAAATCTATTCCTGTTGCGTGCTTAATTATCTGAGGAATGTAATTGCCGCCGTCACGCGGAGCGATTTCCATAAGGAACACATTATAATCTTCGTCAATTCTTATATCAAAATTATATGTGCATGTTTTCATATCCAACAACGATAAAAGTCTTTGAATCTCATCGTGAATTTTTTGATGAACATCTGCTGGCATATTATACGGAAAGCTTGCAGATATCGGCACAAACGGATTAACGCATTTAGGATTAAAATGATCATTTGCAAAACAGCGAAAAACCAGCTTTCCATCAACAGACAATCCGTCACCTGCTATTTGATAACCAAACTTTTCGACATATTCTTCGATTATTATCTTTCCGCTTCGAGAATGCACCATGGCATATTCTAATTTTTCATGTAATTCTTCTATATTCTCTACCTTGCCGACGCCCTTGCTGCCTGAAGAATCTACTGGTTTTATAATAACAGGCAATTTAAATCTTTTGATATCCTGCTTTGCTTCTTCTACCGAACAATATCCTTTTGCCAATGGTGTATTAAATCCATTTTTGCTTAAAAACTCTCGAAATTTATCTTTATTGCAAAGGATATCAACCGATTTATATGGATTTGTCGGCAACCCCATTTTTTCTGCAACATATGCAGCTGTAGGCGCAGCAGGGTCGGAAGCGTAAGCTAAAACTCCGCTTACCTTCTCCTTTTGTGCCACCTCTAACACCGCCTGCTTATCAGTGGTGCTCACAAGATAAAATTTATCTGCAAAATTCTGTCCTGGGTTATCGGGCAAAAAGTCACATAGCACAGTATAATATCCTAATCTTTTTGCGGTTTCAATAGCAATTATTTGCTGTGCCGAGCCACCAAGCAGCAAGATTTTTTTCATAACTATCCTCTTTTATGTTTGAATTTTTTAAGTATGCTTAACACGTATTCAAAACTATCAAGCTTGAATAGCTTTGAGCCTAAAACATAAAGTATGGCGCCCAATATGACTTGAATAATGAGAATTAATATTACAGGTAAATTTAAAAACTGTATACAATATACACATATACCCATAAATACCGCTAACGCGATATTCGGCGCAATATCTTTAAGTTGCTCAAGATAACTATAACCAAGTAATTTTTTATTGGGCCAAGAATTTATAATCTGACTTGCAACAGAGCCAACAAGTGTGCTATACGCCATTGCAAGTGGGCTTATCCACATTGTAGAAAACAATAGTGCCAAGCCTACCACCTTTTTTATTATCTCTAACTTCAAAAACAAATCACTTCTGCCCATTGCCTTAATGGCGTTAAGGTTTGCCGTATGTATCGGATAAAACGCAAGTGTTATACAAAAAATCTGCATAAAAGGTACGCATGGTAACCATTTATCTGTCAGAATAAGACGTACTATTGGTTCAGCGCAAACGGCAAGACCTACCATTAGCGGCATAATTATATATGTAGCCGTTTTAATTGCTCGTCTTGTCATTGCCTTAACCGTTTCCTTGTTGTCCTGTGCAGAGGACATAGCGGGCAACAAAACGCTATCTATTGATGCATTTATATTAGTTGCTACGAGATTTGGAAATTGCTTACCTCTGTTATAAAATGCTAAATCGTTTGATGAATATAGTTTGCCTATAATCAATTGTCTCATATCGTTATACAATGTATCTATTAAAGATGACACTAACAGTTTCCAGCCATAGGAAAACAACGATTTTAATCGTTTAAATGAAAATAAAAGCTTGGGTCGCCATTTTACCGTTACCCACAAGATTAAAGTATCAACGATAGCATTTGTGAGTTGTTGGCCAACCAATGCCCAAACACCATATCCGGCCCACGCAATATATATGCCTACCGCAGCACCGCTTAAGGTTCCGCCAAGTGTTGACCAAAAAAACCTCTTGAACATCATGTTTCGAGAAACAAACGCCTGTTGAACGTTTCTAACGCCGGACACAATTACTACGAGCGTTAACACTCTAATAACCGGTATTAATTCTAAATTATTATAAAAACCGGCTATTGCTGGCGCTGCGAAGAACATAACCACATAAAGGCTTGCGCTAAAAATAATGTTAAAATAAAAGACCGTGGAAAAATCGACATCATCAGCGTCCTTCTTCTGAATAAGCGACGTGCCAAAACCACTGTTTACAAACACCTGCAACAAAGTTGTAAAAACCGTTACCAAGGCAATTGTTCCATAAACCTCGGGCGCTAACAACCGTGCCAAAACGATTGAAACAATAAACGTTACACCTTGTGAACCGCAACGTTCTAAAAATCGCCACATCAGATTGGTCATAATTGTTTTACTGTTGTTATGCATTTTTATACCTCACCAAAGTCCTACCGCACTCCGAAAAATTTTCTGACCGCGCTTAACCACGGAAAAACATTTCTTAAAAAAGCCTTGACTTTCTCTTTTCGATATTTGTTGTAAAATTCTCGGTATTCCGGTTTGCGCATTTCTTTTTTCGCGCCGCGGTGTTTTGCCAAATTGAAATATTCCCGATTTAAAGCATATTGAATCGACTGGTCATATTTTTTTTCATAATATTCATTCATAACGGTGAACATTTTAATCTTTTCGCTCGTATGTAACACCTCAGCATCGGTAATTCCTTTTGTTCTTTTTGTCCAAGAGCCCTCTGTTCCGTGGTTGTATACAGACATAACATCTCCCAGAACCATAAACTTACCGGAAGCCGCGCCATGTATATACAATTGAATATCACCAAATCCCTTGGCGCTAAAGCAACTTGGCTTTTTTTCATAAACGCATTTTCTCATAACAAGCGAACTCATTTGAAATAGGGCGCCGCCTCGAATTATTTCGTCAACCGAAAACTCTTTTGCCTCGTCAATTTTCGGTATAATAGCCTCCCATCCATTATCTATTGTTATCATTTTAACGCGATGTGCACAGGTTGAATACTCGGGATTATTTTCTAAAAAATCAACCTGTTTTTGTAACTTTAAAGGGTCGGTCCAATAATCGTCACCTTCACACCAGGCGAAATATTTTCCTTTGGCTCGCGGCAGAATATATTTTTTCGATATTTTTATCCCTTGCGAATATTGATTTTCGGTCTGATAAATAGGTTTAATTATGTTGGGATATTTTTCTTCGTATTCTTTTATTATTTTTGCCGTGTTGTCGGTTGAAGCATCATCATGTATAAGAACTTCGTATGCAAAATTTGTCTTTTGCTTAACAAATCCTTCCAACGCGTTTCTTATATATTTTTCATGATTGTATGCTAAACAAAAAACCGAAACTTTTATTTTTTCGTTCATATTGTCACACCGCCCGTGTTTTTTAATTTCATTTTTGTAGATTTCTTTTGTTTATGCCTCGCTCAAAATCCCATCAAGCCATATGTTTTTTAGAGCCTTCTTTTTAATTTTGAAAATTTCTTTGGTGCCACAAGATAAATTGTGTATAAATAACCAATCGCAATATTTAGAGCAACAAATAAATGTTCTTCGGGTTTTAGACCATTTTCAGGCAAATTTATGTTTTCGATTAAATTTTTATGAAAATTTTTAGCATCACCGGAAATAAAATGAACATATTTATATTTTTTTCGATTTCTACGTTTAATTTAAGCATCTTTCTCTTTTTTTAACTCCTGAATTAGAAATAAATATATCTTTCGGGGGTTAATACATAGCATTAAAAGCCATCTGGCTTTTTTGCCAACGCAACCATCAATCTCTTTTGTACAAATCTCTTGTGTAAACTTTATCTAAAACGTCAGATATTTCATCATTATATCTATTAACGAGAATAACATCTGACACTCTTTTAAATGTATCAAGATTATTCTCTACCCTGTAATCGAAGAATCTTTCCTCTTGCAACGTGGGTTCATATATTATTATTTCAAAACCTTTATCATACAAGCGTTTCATAACGCCTTGTATAGAGCTTTGTCGGAAATTATCGCTTCCTGTTTTCATTGTTAATCTATAAACACCTATAACCTTGGGGTTCTTCGCCGCAATGCAATCTGCAATATAATCTTTTCGTGTTCTGTTTGCATCCACTATAGATGAAATAATATTATTGGGAACATTATCAAAATTTGCTTTTAATTGCTTTGTGTCCTTCGGCAAACAATATCCACCATAACCAAAAGACGGATTGTTATAATGATTACCTATGCGCGGATCAAGACACACGCCGTCTATAATCTGTTTTGTATTTAACCCCTTCATTTCTGCATATGTATCAAGCTCGTTAAAGAACGAAACCCTAAGTGCTAAATATGTGTTTGCAAACAATTTTACCGCTTCTGCTTCGGTTGAAGAAGAATACAAAACGGGAGCATCTTGTTTTTTTGCGCCTTGCACTAAAAGTCCTGCGAAAACTTCTGCTTTTTCTTTTAAAGCAACATCATCAAAACCTATAATTATTCTTGATGGATATAGATTGTCATATAGTGCCTTTCCCTCGCGCAAAAACTCTGGTGAAAAAAGAATATTTTTTAAACAATATTTCTTTGCAATATCCTTTGTATAACCAACAGGTACCGTTGATTTTATTACCATTGTTGTATTTGGATTTATCTCTATAACCTGCTCAATAACTGCTTCTACGGATGAAGTGTCAAAAAAATTCTTTTCCGAATCATAGTTTGTAGGCGTAGCAATAATTACAAAATCAGCATCTTTATATGCGACTTTTGCATCAATTGTCGCTGACAAATTAAGTTCTTTATTGGAAAGATACTCGGTGATTTCAAAGTCACTAATTGGTGATTTTCTATTATTAATCATCTCCACCCTTTGTGATGATATATCAACCGCAACGACCTCGTTGTTTTGAGACAAAAGTACTGCGTTGGACAAACCTACATATCCTATTCCTGCTACTGCTATTTTCACAGTTAATCACTCCATTCCATAACTTCTATTGATTTTTTTGCTAATTCACTATATAAAAATTGTTTTCTTTTTTCCGAACGTGCTACATCTAACATATCTCTATATAATTTTTCTTCTGTAAGTAATTCTGTAAGCAATTTTGAAATCCCTTCAACAGAATCTTCGTACAGAAATTTTGCATTGCCACCCACATCGCAATGATGCATTGACTTGTAGTGTTTCATAACAATCGGTGTGCCACATGCAACTACCTGCTCCCACATTACCGAGTGTTGGCCCGGGAAAAAAACCAGATCTGCTGCTAAAAAATAATTATATGTTTCCTTTGCGGGTATCCATCCTATGCTTATAATTTTTCCATTTTGCGACAATTTGTTAAATTTCTCTTCGATGTCTGGCGAAGGAGTGCCAAAGACTAATAGCTTTATGTTCTCGAAATCTAAATTTGCAACAGCCTCCATAAGTATATGAATGTTTTTGTCTGCGTCTATTTTACCGCCGGTAACAATCAAAAACTCATTGTCTGATACGCCGTGTTTCTTTCTAATTTCGTTTTTGATTCGCTCCCTGTTCTCATAATTTATATGCTCGTCATCAGCGCCTGCTGGGAATACATCCAATTTGTTTTTATCAATTCCTAAAATCTCATGCGCAAATTCGCATCTCCACGGGGTAACACCGTAAACCTTTTCATAATGTTTTTGCATTTTTTTATTTAACAAACGAACCGCTGCAACAAAAATTCTCATAGCAATGTCTTTTCTTAAAAAGCTTTTGCCTATATTGTAATCTAAGTGATTATCTGCAATAACCTTGCACCTGGGATTGTCCTTTTTTAAATATTTATTTATCTGTAAAACTGAAAAATTTTCAAGCCCGTGCACCATAATTAAATCCGGTTGTTCTTCCTTTAAAACATCATAAATAGAAAATAATTTCACCTTATCAGCAACAAATCTTGGAAAATACTGCAAATTATTCAGTCTAACAACCTTAAATCCGTCTGGCGATTCATACACGCCGCTTTCAACTTTTTCCGTTTGATTATTAGATAAATTCTGCTTGGTTGTCGTTACCAACGTAACCTGATGATTTAATTTTACCTGATATTTGGGTAACAAATTTTCTTGATATCCCCAGCCTTCATTATATGGGGCTTCTATTGCGATATGAACAATTTTCATGTTTTCTCCTTTTGTTTGTCGGTATATCTTTTATTTTGATGTGTTTATTGCCAAAAGAACGTATACGGTATAATAACCGAATAAGAAGCTTTATAAACAGCAACTCCTAAACATAGGACCGCAACCAAAATATTTACAATCGCCGTCGTTCCTTTTTCTTTTAATCTTTGAGAACCGTTTGCCACCAAGACCATTTGCGAAAAGGCAAAATAATAATTTATTCTTTCGGCTATAGTTGATATATTGTTACGCATAATCAATGCAGCAACGCCTACCAAAGCCATATAGATATACATCGCATCAAACTCATTTTTGTTATCCCTTGTTACCATTCCAAAAACAATTATAACGGCATATATCAAAATAGCTACTACGCCGCCCCTGTTGGCGCCTTCACCAACTTCATAGTTATCCTCTATAATTATGCTTATAACCTTAAAAACCCATGGCAGCAAAAGCATTACAGTTATTGCTGCTCCGGAAAAAAACAAGGTGCTGAAAAGTGTGAATTTAAGATGTCTCAATATTGGCACTATTACAAATACTATCGCCGTGCCGTGGAAGGTCATGGCAAGAAGCACCAGCAAGGCAAATTTCAAATATTCTTTCTTCTTTATCTTTTCTATGGCGAATAAGCAAATGCACATCGCTATACTTTGTCGTAATCCCTGTACAAAAAAGTTAAAAAGGCCCAAACAATTAAAAACCAACATGGCCAGAACGACATTTTCACAATTCTTTTCAACAAAACGGCAAATGGATATTGCGAAGAGCGTTGCCGATAAGACAAACAGCATTTGTGGATGTTTAAAAACATGTGAAAAAACCCACACAGAAATCATGTATCCGGGCTCAAATTCTCCCTCTTGCAAAGCGCTTTTTAGTTGCTCCAAATCATACGTGCTAAATATTTTCCAGTTGTTGTAATATATTGAAGTATCAATTGAGCCAACGTGTTGATTTCTAAAGCCTATGAAAAAAATCATTACCAGCGCCATTAGAATTAAATATATTCTTTTTTCGATTAGTTTATCTTCTAAAGAACCCAATCCAAATAATTTTACAATCAAATACAAAATTATTGGCGATGCCATATACACTAAATATACTGCCACTTCTCGCTCTCCTTTCTCACAATCTTTTTCCGTATGCTTTCTTAATTAAATTATTCTTGATCGTTTTCTATATATAATCCAATACAACTATCTATGCTTGCCTTCGCAGCAAACCCTTTTGCCCTTTCAAGGCAAGCTTCTGTTGAAAACGGTCTTTCCTCGCTTATACGCAAAAGTTCCGAATACAACTTTTCAATATCGTTCTTAGGCACAACCGCTCCACAGGTTTCATCAATAATTTCGGGGCTGCCGCCTGTTCTAAACGTCAAAATCGGTGTACCACAAGCAAGCGCCTCCATATTTACCGTGGGATAAGTTTCTTCTCTTGTCGGATTTACAAACAAATCGGCTGCCGTATAAATTTCGGCAAGTTCCTTTTGATTTTGTGTTCTATGAATTGAAATAATATTATCGGGAAGTAGCTTGTCGACGCTATCGTTGGTTCCCACAAGAACTATCTTATAGTTGTCAGGAAGCTTTTTTGAAAGCTCTATAAATACGTCGAGGCCCTTGCGCTCGCCCCAACCAAAAGCAACACCTAAAACTATAAATTTATCTTCACAATTATATTTTTTTCTAAAATCACTATTCGTAGGCTTGAAAACATCTAAATCAATACCATTGTTTATAACCTTAACAGGATAATCCTTTAAAAAAGATTGCTTAACAAGGTCTGCCAACCATTGTGACGGAGTAATAATTGTTAAATCCAGACCTGAAAACAACTCTTTCTTTTTATTGAACAAGGCTGTGCTTCTGTCAAAGAACCACGAATACTCTTTTCTTTGAGGACAATTTTTACATTCAGTCTGCCATTTGTCACAACCTATCATATCAAAATGTGGACAATATCCCGTAAAAGCCCAACAATCGTGAAAGGTCCAGAACAACTTGGTTTTTTCTTTTTTAAAATATGTAAAAAGCATTTCTAAATTACAATTATGTGCGTGTAAATTATGTAAATGAACGATATCGGGTTTTATAGCGTCTAATTGTTTTATTAGCTTTGCGGTAATTGTTTTGCTGTTAAAACCATAATTTCCAAACACACGCGATTTCAATGCTTGCATTTTTATGTACTTTTTGTCGGCATATTTAACACCATTTATATGTTGGGAGGTGCCTAGGGTGTAGAAAATATAATTTTCTATATTTTGTTTATCAAGCAATTCACTTATAGCAACACAAATTTTGCCTGTGCTGCCCGCTCCACACATAACATTTATTTGGACTGTTTTCATATTTCACTCCTTTATTGCCAGAAAAATGTATAAGGTATAATAACCGAATAAGATGCCTTATACATAGCAACTCCTAAACAAAAGACCGCAATCAAAATATTTACAATCGTCGCCGTTCCTTTTTCCTTTAATCGGTGCGAACCATTTGCCACCAGCGCCATTAAAAGCAAGTATATTCTTTTCTCGTTTTTTCATTTTCTGTTCCTTTTATTCTAAACGCTTTAACAATCAAGAATATGACAATAGGAGATAACATATATGCAAAATATATACCCATTTTTATACTACCTCCCTTAATTTTTACTGTTTTATGCTTTAATTAACAAGTATACTTTTTTAGCAAACGAACGAAGCTTTGATTTTGCTATGAAATAAGATTTTTTAAATTTTAACTCTGCCTTTTTTTCGGGCTTTTTTTCTAACGCGAACTGAAACGCCTTTTCACCCTCAATATATCTTGTTTTTAAAAAAGCAGTCTTTCCAAAAATATAAAACAAATCGTATCTTTGGGGATAATTTTCCCTTAGCCACGATAAAC
Source organism: Oscillospiraceae bacterium (assembly GCA_015066295.1). GTDB lineage: Bacteria > Bacillota > Clostridia > Oscillospirales > Acutalibacteraceae > SIG565. The sequence continues at coordinate 6,471 of SVOR01000005.1, read as the reverse complement.
TTCTCGGCCAAAACATATCTTGCTCTTCATTATGATATGAAAACCCTATGCTGCGTGAAACCTGACTTTTATGTACGCGGCCTTGTACCAAAGCCTTTGGCACGAAATGAATTTTATATTCGTTTTTATAAAATCTAAACCACAAATCCATATCGTTTAGCAGGCGTAGATTTTCATCAAATTTGCCGCATTTTTCAAATGCCTGGCGATGTACAAGACATGAACACCCGTGAAATCCATCCTGTGTGGGTTCTGCTATCAGATAAAGAGCGCTATCAGGTCGGTTGATTTTCAAACTCGTGTTTTTTAGCTGCTTTTGACTTGCCTTTTGCATTATTTTCCCGTTGCCATCTATTATATCGGCTGCGGCAAAAACAATGTGCTTTTGCAGCTCATCAACATCATCAAAATCCAGCTTCAAAGAATTAAGATAATCTATTTCTTCCTGCACCTTGTTGGGATAATACAGGTCATCATGAGAAAGCCATGAAAACCATTCCCCCGTCATATTTTCAATGCCGCGGTTTAATGCAGACGAAGAACCGCCATTTTCTTTGCTAAAATATCTGATTTTATCCCCGTAGGATAACGCCACTTTTTCCGTTTTCCCTTCATCCGGAGAACCATCATTAACAACAATTATTTCTATGTTTTTGTAGGTTTGCGCTAATGCCGAATCTATAGCCTCTGCCAAATAATTCGCGGCGTTATATGCCGGAATAACAATTGACACCTTTGGATTGTACATTATTTACTCTCCTTTTTGTGTGCTAATATTCCTTTGCTTTTTTCTCCTAATTAAAAAGAGAACATACTTAACCTTCCTATACATACCGGATTTTAATAGAAAAATCCTAATGGTTTTTTTTACTCTTGAAGCGAAGGAGTTTGGAAAATATTTTGAAAAAAGCTCTTGACTTGTCATCGTTTTAGCGTCCCTTAGCAAACCGTCGCGCTCTTTTCCGCATACAACCGAATTTACCATTTCATTGTTCCCGAAAACCAACTCGTCTGGTTCTACCTCGCAATATTTTAGAGTGTTTTCTCCCAAAACCTCATCGAATGTTTTGGAGCCTTTTTTAGAATGTATAAGTACCGATGTGGTGCCCTTATCGTCATCGAAAGACTTATCGAAAATTTTTGGTTGGAAGCAATCCCAAATTGTAATATCTGCAACCCTATATCGCTTTTTAAAGGCACAATTATAACACGTTTTTCTGTCGCAATTATTAGTAAAATACGCTCTCAGCATAGGATCGCTTTCTACCCCTGCAAAATAGGTCTCTTTTCCTTCGTTTAAAAACGACATGGTTGAATATTTATACCCGTAATGCTTCCAACGGAAGTAAATATGTGCCGGCAGTTTTCCGTTTTGCAACTCTAAATACTTGCGCCAAATAAGAGGCGAGCCTATTCCGTGACAAACAACGTCTACTGAAATAAGATTCTCATAATCCTTTTTTAAAAATGCACTGAGACCCTCAACCTGACACGGCGTTCCGCTGAAGCATACTTTTATGCCCTTTTCAAGCTGATTTTTTATGGTATTAAAGGTGTCGCGCAATTCGCTTTGTACATATTTGCTATTTCGTAATTTCCACAAATCTTTTTCGTCTTCTATACAAACATGTACAACATTATAATCTTGGTCATACGCTGCTCCATACACCACTCCGCCATCTTTTATGGTTTTTGCAGCAATAGCACTAAACGCCCCGCCAGACGTGCTTTCTTTTCTAATTTTTTCGTCTGTATTTTGAACAATGTATCCCTTTTGGGGTTGCGGTTTTTCTTCTTTTATATTAACTGCGGGACAAACCCTATTACATAAATCACAATTTATGCACTGCGCTTCACTTTTTAGTTTGGGAATTAAGAAACCCTCGCCACTGTCTACCATTTCTATACATTTTGTTGGACATATAGAAACGCAAGCCGTACAGCCATAACACAAATCGCTTTGTAATTTTAGCATTAAATATACTCCTTGTTAGTTTAAATCTGTGTTTTTATTTGCAAACGCATCACTTAAATAAGAAAGCGATTCTTTTCTCTTTGCCTCCAAACGCTCTTCGACCACAGAATAGTCAGTGTGCTTAGCAACGTATTCACTCATATCCTCGTTGCCATATACAAGTCGGTCTTCCATGCCCAACATTGAAAGCAGCGTTGTGATTCTGCTGTTGGTAGACATTTTGCTATCCTTTGAAAATCTGCGGAACGCAAATAAATTTCTATTAAATATCGTTGTAAATACACAGCCGTGGAACGAATCGGTACATACGTACTCCGCATTCTTTATTAGGTTAAGAAATTCAAACGGGCCCACATCGGTTGGAACTATATCTCCAAGTTCTTTATCCATTGCTATATAGCCCGCAATATGTTTAACTGCAACCACTTTACAACCGGTATGCTCTGATAGTCTTTTTACAAATTCTCGGTGCTGTTTATTATCACCTAATAAATAACTTAAAATATATTTTTCTTTAACAATCGGCTCGTCGGATAAAAAATCGGACCAAGCCTCTTTTGTAAGCAATAACGTTGGGTCGCAAACAACCGGTATGTTGCGATTTACTAATTCGTTAACTATTTTTGCGCCACTTTCTTCACGCACGCTTAAATGTTCAATTCGCGACAGAAAATCCCCTGTGATTTGTTTTTGATTTTCACGTATTTGCCCTAAGCCGAAGCTTGTTGCATATGCAATTTTCGTTATATCGTCAGGAACAAAATTTAAAGTATAAAAGTTGCCCGCTATGTTTGCAGGTCTCCACAATTGGTCGCTACCTACTAAAACATAATTATAGCTTCGGCACAGCTCGGCAAGTCCGTTCCACGAATTCTTTATTTCAGAAAAATCAAAATTTTTCTCCCTGAATTCTGCAAACTTACTCTTTCTTTTTGAAATATATTCTCTATATTTTTTATTTGTTTTTTCACAAACAATACCAATTAAAACATTCTTATAGCTTTTTATTTCCGGCAGGTTGAAAATTTGTTTTAAAAAATACTTTTTGCGCGCGTTTGAAACCTCTGTCTTTACACTATCTATATTTATTACTTCTGTTTCGTAGCCCGCTTTTCTAACGGCATATTGTGTTGCAAAAGCCTGTAAATACGTTCCGTAATTTGTTCCGTATGTTACAATTGCAAGACCAACCTTTTTCTTTTCCGTCTCCATTTTATTTCACCAATACCTCTTTATATATTTCCCACATAACGTTTAGTGCGTTTGAAAGTTCAAACGGGGCGACGGCATCAAAACATTTTTGTTTCATCTGCTCGCGAAGCTCGCTGTTATCTGCAAGCTTTTGTATGGCCTCGGCAAATCCGTCAACGTCATCGGGGTCAACCGCATAGCCTGTTTGTCCATCAATAACATAATCTAATATACCGTGCACATTAGAGGACACCAGCGGCACACCCGCCGCCATCGCCTCAACTCCGGCAAGTCCTAATCCCTCTATTTTTGAGGGGAACGCACTTATGTCTGCCGCGTGATAAAGCTCAAAAACATCGGTTCTAAAACCTAAGAACATAACCCGCTCGGATACGCCCAATTCTTTGGCTAATGCTATCAACTCGTCTTTTAGCGGACCCTTGCCTGCAATCGCATAATATATATCTTCGCGCTTAATTTTTCCGAGGGCGCGTATAATTACTTCGTGATTCTTTCTTGGTATAAGCTCGCCCGCTGAAATAATAAGGGTTTTATCGGCAGGAATGCCGATACTTTCCTTTTTTGCCACTTTATCTATTTTAAGCTTTTGAATTGCCTTAATGTCTACACCAACGCTTGGAATATAGCGTACGTTTTTGCAATGAAACGTTTTTGCTCTGTTAAAATCCTCTTTGTTTATAGTTACGATAAAATCGCAAAACCGCGACAAAAACTTTTCTATTGGGTAATATATTAACCAATTCTTTTTGGGCGCTGCATTATGAAAGTGAAACCCGTGGCAGGAATACATTACCGTGCTGCCTTTTTTTCGCGCCTTTCGTGCTGCTATTCTCGTCAACATCGAGGCGGTAGGTGTGTGACAGTGAATTAAATCGAACGAATTATTGTTTATTATGCTCCTTAGTTCCTTATATGCCTTGATGTTTTTGGAACTAAGCGGACTTCTTGCAAACTCTATATTATGCAAAACGATTCCTTTTGCCTTAAGCTCACTTATATATGCCTGCGTCCTATCTATATCAGTGTCATTCATATAATCAAAATTGCAAGCTATATGCACATCGCAATTCATTTCGTCCTTTAGAAAAACAACGTTTTCCTTATTAAACCACTCTATAAACGAAACAACGCTTGCAACAATAAGCACCTTTTTCATTTTGCACCTCTAACGCTGCGAAATTAGTTCTTTTGCCTCTTGTAACTTGGTTTTATATTCTGCTTCTTCTATTCTTCTGCTTTTAAGCAGGTAATCTCCAAAGTCTAAAGCGGTTTCCATTCCCTCTTCAGAGATATCCGCTCTTTTAAACACCTTTATAACCGTCTGTAGAATTAGCTTTACATCACCTATAAAGGTAATGTTTTTTATGTACTCTAAATCAAAATTTAATTTGTCTTCCCACTTTATTGCGTTTCTGCCGTTTACCTGCGCAAGACCCGAAAGTCCCGGGCGAACGGTATGGCGTCTTCTTTGTTCGTTTGTCATAAATACCATATCCCGCACAAGCTGTGGGCGGGGACCTATAATCGACATATCGCCCTTTAAAATGTTTATAAGTTCGGGCAACTCATCAATACTCGTTGAACGAATGAACTTGCCGTATTTTGTAAGGCGCATATCATCGGGTAAAAGCTCACCGTTTTCATCGGTTTCGCAGGTCATTGTACGAAATTTTATAAGCTTAAATATCTTTTCATCTTTTCCCGGTCTATCCTGTGTAAAGAAGGGATTGCCCTTCATTATAATTGCACCCAGTATGATAAACAAAATCAAAAATGGTGACAAAACTAATAATGCGAATAGCGACAAAGAAAAATCTAAAAACCTTTTTATGTATTTTTGGTACATTGGTTTCTCCTACTAAAACATACTTTTAATTATTTTGATAACTCGGTCTTGCTCATCCTCGGTCATCTTAATATCACTCGGCAAGCAAAGACCTCTTTTAAAGATATCCTCATTAACGGGTTTTGACTCGCGGTAAATAAAGTCATATCCTTCAAACACAGGCTGCATATGCATCGGTTTCCAGATGGGACGGGCCTCTATATTTTCATCCGCAAGCTTTTTCATAATATCCATTGGGTCAACGTTGCAACCCTCGTTTATAGTAAAGCAGGAAAGCCAGAAGTTCGGCTTCATTTCGTCCATATAAGGATTCATTGTAACGGGAATATCCTTAAAAGCTTCTTTATAGCGATTATAGATTTTTTCCTTTAAATCGCGGTGCTCGTCAAGATGCAAAAGCTGACCGCGACCGATGCCTGCAACGACGTTAGACATTCGGTAGTTGTAACCTATCTCCTTATGCTCATACCACGGCATAGGCTCGCGCGACTGGGTTGACCAGAAAAATGCCTTTTGTCGCGACTCAGCATCCTCGGTTATAAGCATACCGCCGCCCGAGGTTGTAATAATTTTATTGCCGTTAAAGCTTATAACGTTATACTTACCAAAGGTGCCGCACTGCTTGTCCTTATATGTAGCCGAAAGCGCCTCAGCGGCATCCTCTATAATTACGGCATTATGCTCTTTACAAATCTCAACAATTTCATCCATTTTAGCAGGAGTGCCGTAAAGATGAGCTAAAACAACCACCTTGGCCTGCGGATATTTTTCAAATGCAAGTCTTAGGCACTCAGGGTCCATATTCCAAGTATCCTTTTCAGAATCAATAAACACCTGTGTTGCGCCCTCGTAGGAAACGGGATTTACCGTTGCGGCAAAGGTCATATCAGAGCATAAAACGATATCTCCACGTTTAACGCCCGCCAACTTCATAGCCAGGTGCAATGCAGCCGTACCTGAGCATAGTGCCAAAGTCTTATAACCTGTGCCCAAATACTCGCTCATCTCTTCCTCAAAACTGTCGCAATTAAAGCCGAGCGGCGCAATCCAGTTTTTATCAAATGCCTCTTTTACAAACTCCAATTCCTCCCCGTGCATAGTGGGTGTGGAAAGTAAAATTCTTTTTGACATTCCGATGCTCCTTTTTGCTTAAATGTATATACATATATAATAAGCGCATTATAAATCATCTTATTATACTACATTAACCCCGCGGTGTCAATAAAGCAGATTTTGTAAATTTGTAGAAAAACCACATTGTTCTTGTAAATTTTTAAGGTTTTTTAGCAATAAATAGCAAAAAATCCACAGACGGGTGTTGCGCTTAGGGATGAAATGCCTTAAAAAGTAAATTTTTGCAGACTAATGTGTTAAAAAGCCGCGGTACGCGTCAGCGTTACCGCGGCTTTTCGCCTTTTATTCCACTAAAAATTTATCT
>SVOR01000036.1 GCA_015066295.1 Oscillospiraceae bacterium | reverse complement strand
AGAAAATATCGCTGTGAGACCTGTCTCACAATATCGTCTTTCATTCTTGTTTTGAGATAGGTAAATTTCAAAGTATGTAACCCACTATGGCACTTTCAGAATTTGAAAGTGCCATTTTTATATAAAAAACAAAGGGAGAACACTTCTTTACGAAGTGTCTCCCTTTGATGACTGCTTTTAATTTTAAAGTAAGCTGAAATTAACTACAACTGCGGCAAATACGATAGATACCATTGAAAGTAGCTTTATAAGAATGTTGATAGCGGGACCCGACGTATCTTTAAAGGGGTCGCCCACCGTATCACCTACAACGGCAGCCTTGTGACTACTTGAACCTTTACCACCGTAAACGCCACCCTCGATGTGCTTTTTGGCATTATCCCAAGCACCGCCCGAGTTGGACATAAATACTGCAAGTAAGAAGCCCGTAGCGGTAGCGCCTGCAAGCATACCTACAACACCTGTGCATCCGAGCAATAAGCCCGTAGCAATAGGAACAACAACAGCAACTATTGTGGGCAAAACCATTTCGCGAAGACTTGATTTGGTGCACAAATCAACGCATCTCGCATAATCGGGTTCTGCCTTACCTTCCATAATGCCTGTAATCTCGTGGAACTGGCGTCTTACTTCCTTAACAACGCTCTGTGCGGCACGACCAACCGATTCCATAGTTAGCGCGGCAAACACAAAGGGAAGACATGCGCCGATAAATAAACCAATAAGAACCGACGGGTTCATTATGCTTAGGTTGGCAATTTTTTCAGCACCGCCTGTGGTGGCCTTAACCTTTTCGATGTAAGAAGCCATAAGTGCAAGCGCTGTAAGTGCTGCCGAGCCGATAGCAAAGCCTTTACCTGTTGCGGCGGTTGTGTTGCCGAGCGCATCAAGAGCATCGGTACGCTCTCTAACTTCCTTTTCGAGTCCCGACATTTCGGCGATACCGCCTGCATTATCGGCAACAGGGCCGTAAGCGTCGGTAGCAAGTGTGATGCCGAGGGTCGAAAGCATACCAACTGCTGCGAGTGATATACCATAAAGTCCCATTGTGGCACTGTTAGCGCCACCCGAAACAAAATATGCAACCAATACGCAAGCGGCAACGATGATTATCGGTAGCGCGGTAGATAACATACCAAGCGACAAACCGCTAATAATAATGGTTGCCGAGCCTGTTTCAGAAGAAGCTGCAAGCTTTCTTGTAGGCTTATAGGTATCTGACGTAAAGTATTCGGTTGACTGTCCAATAAGAACACCCGAAATAAGACCGGCTAAAATAGCAAAGTAAAGCGTCCAGTTGTCTTTACCTAAAATGAAATATACAAGCGGTAAAGAAACTATGGCAATAAGTATTGCCGAGAAGTTTGTACCGCGGCTAAGTGCTTTTAATAGGTTTTTCTGTGTTGCGCCCTCTTTGGTTTTAACGAGGAATGTGCCGAATATTGAGAAGAGAATACCGATAGCGGCAATTATCATAGGCAGCGCCATTGCTTCAAATTCAAGTTTTCCTGCAAAGGCGGCAACGCCGAGCGCACATGCTGAAAGTATAGAACCAACGTATGATTCATAAAGGTCGGCGCCCATACCTGCAACGTCACCAACGTTATCACCAACATTATCGGCAATAACTGCGGGGTTACGGGGGTCATCCTCGGGGATGCCCGCTTCTACCTTACCAACAAGGTCGGCACCAACGTCGGCAGCCTTGGTGAAAATACCGCCGCCTACACGTGCAAACAGAGCCATTGATGAAGCACCCATACCAAAGGTAATCATAGCGCTTGTAATTTCCGAAGCACCACAGTTAAATCCAAAGCGGAGCAATAAATACCAAATTGTTATATCAAGAAGTCCAAGACCAACAACCGTAAAGCCCATAACCGAGCCGGCCGAGAATGCAACGCGAAGTCCCCTGTTTAGACCCTCGCGGCAAGCGTTAGCGGTTCTTGCATTGGAAGCGGTAGCAATCTTCATACCGATAAAGCCCGAAAGGGCAGAGAAGAAACCACCTGTTATGAATGCGAAGGGTACGTAGGGTGTGAGCAGCTTAAAGAAAGCCATTAAACCTAGTATCACAAACATAACACCAAAGAAAACAAGAACAATTTTGTATTGTCTTTTTAAGAATGCGTTGGCGCCTTTTCTGATAGACTCAGATATTTTTTTCATGGTATCTGTACCTTCTGAAAATTTAAGCACCTTTTTTGCTGTGAATACAGCGAACAATAGCGCAATTAAAGCGCCGAGACCTGTTGCTAAAATTAAAAGTTTGTCCATAATTAACCTCCTAAAAAGGATAAATTATTCTCGTGTTTAAATAGGGTAAAATATATTATATTGCTAAATTATTAAATTGTCAATATTTTAACATGTAAAGAGCCCTAAAAATTAACGATTTGTTTACATTTAATAATTTTTGTGGTAAAATGTGCACAAGGAGTTGAGCAATGTGCAGTTTTTATATGCTTTAGAAAAATTAAGAAACCCCGTTTGCGACTTTCTAATGTCAACCATAACGCATTTAGGCGAGGAAATATTATTTATTGTCGTTGCCGTAATTTTGCTTTGGTGCGTCGATAAGTATAAGGGCTATTATATGCTTTGCGTAGGCTTTGTCGGTACGCAGTTAAATCAGCTTTTAAAGGTCACCTTTAAAATTGACAGACCGTGGGTAAAGGACCCCAACTTCAAGCCTATCGAAAGTGCGATAGGTGAGGCAACGGGTTATTCCTTCCCGAGTGGTCACACACAGTCGGCTGTTGGAATTTTCGGCTCGATAGCACGCTTTGCAAAGCGCAACTGGGTACGTATTTTGTGTATAGTGGTTGCGGCTCTCGTCGCTTTTTCGAGAATGTATTTAGGTGTGCACACACCGCTCGATGTCGGCGTATCAATTCTTTTTGCAACAATTCTCGTCTTTGCCTTTTACCCGATAATCGAAAAATCACGCCAAAATCCAAACGTTATGCGTATATTTTTGGGCATAATGCTTGTATGGTCGGTGGCACAGGTGTTTATTACCGAGCCGATTTATTTAACCGATACCTCCAATGCCAATTTTTTAAGCGCCGTTAAAAATGCCTACAAAATGCTCGGCGCAGTTGTCGGCTTTATTGCCGTATATGAGCTGGATTTAAGATTTATTAAGTTTGACACCAAGGCTGTTTGGTGGGCACAGATAATTAAAACGGTTGTCGGTCTTGGTCTCACCCTTGCAATTCAAGAACTCGGTTATATAGTATTCGGTCTTTTCTTAGGCGATATGTGGTATAGATGTCTGACATATTTCTGCATGGTGCTGTTCGCAGGCGCCGTATGGCCGCTAACGTTTAAATGGTTTAGTAAATTAGGTATAAAAAAATAAGCCCAACACCCGTTGGGCTTATTTTTTTATTCGTATATTTCGGATGTGCAGTCTTTAAGTGTATTGTCTTTTACACTAACACCCTCACAACGTGTCGTTGTTACGGCATATTTTAAATGCGCTGCACCAATATTATTTAAAGTGTTATTTGTAAAGGTAAGTCCCTTTACAGATGCGGCCCTTAATGCCGAAGGGCAGGCGTTAAAGGTGTTGTTTTTTATTGTTATATCTCGGTTTACGTCGGCTGGGTATGCCAAGTCAACATCGTGCGCCGCGGCAATAAGTATCGCCGCATCGGCCCCCTTACCGCAGTTTGTTATCATATTATTTGAAATCGTAATATTACGTCCGGGTGACATTTCGTACCAATAGTTCATATCGGGCGCAATAAGTATTGCGGCAAGTCGAGTGTTACGAATGGCGCAGTTTTTAATAACGGCGTCTTCGGTTTGAATTAAAAATGCTCTTGCACGGTTTGAGATAACAATGCAACCCGAAATCTCGACGGAAGGGTGCATCGTCTTATTTGCCATAACGGCGCCTTTTCTCACACCCTCGGGTATTTTATCAAAGGTCATTTTACCGCTCGTGGGTGCGATTTTCTCGAGTCTGGCGGAGCCTAACAGGCGGAAGGAATATTTATCATAAAACTCAATTTCGTCGCCCTCTTTTGCCCAAAATGACATAGCGGGTATGTTGTAACGGTCATTGTAACCCATAACAGTGTTGTCTGTTACACTCTTTACGGTATATCCTGCTCCGTGAACGTTTACACAGTCGTCACCAAGTCCTATAAAGGTGCAGTCTTCAACAGTCAGTTTTCCGCCCATAGCGGCAATGTGCAGTCCGTCGGCATTTGACGAAAAGTAAGAATTTTCATCCTCGGGTGAGATGTTTATCTTTCTTAGTGTGACGTCGGTAGTTCTGCCATCGGTAAAGAAAACCCCCGAAAAAGAATTGTGTACGGTAATATGGTCAAAAACAATATCGGCAGTGTCTAAAATCTTTATAACGGGGTCGCTCGAAAGGGAAGCACGCAGCCCCACACGAGTACCGTTTGTCAGCGTGTTAACCTCGTCGTAACTGAATCCGCCTAAACTAATAGTGCCATCTTCATTAAGTGTTGAATCAAATCCATCGTTGTTATATTTTTCGAGTACGGTATTAGGTGTGCCGTCCTCGTCAAAGGTGTTAATAGCACAGTAGGTTTCATTTCCCTTGGGGTTTTGGTTGTCGTTAGGTTTAATTATAATTTTGCCGTCCGAGGCAAGCTTTTCCACTACAACACCCGAAACGGAGGTTATTGCGTCGTATTTAATTGTAAGACCGCTTACGGCTACGTTTTCGCAGCCATTAAAATAAAACACAAGGTTGTTTTTGGTCTTTTCGTTTTTAAGTTCAACACCCGTTCTAATTAAGGTGGCGTTTTTACCTTTGATTTTTATGTTGCGCTTGTTGTTAATTTTAAGTTCATCGTCAACGTAATAGGTGCCCTCGTTAAGTATCAATTCGCCATCTTTTTTTAAAGATTTGATGGCGCTTTTAATTTGTGCAGTATCATTTTTGCCCGACGGGTTAAGTGTGATTACCTTGTTGCCCAAAGTACAACCCGAGCAAAAGGGCACTGCCATAATGCTTACTGCCAGCATAAATAACAAAAGTCGTTTCATACTGTCACCTCAAGTGTATTATATATCTTGGGATTAAAAAAAGCAAGGTTAAGCATAACGTAAAAAAAGGAGGAGATACCTTTCGGCACTGCTCTTTATTTTATTTGAAGACTAACCCTAATTTTAATACAAATGCACCCCCCTTTGAGGTTAGGGGGTGCAAGGTCATTTTAGGGGGTGCATTGGGGATTAGGGGGTGCAAATCATTTCACTATGCACCGATAATTATTCCAATCGTAAATTTCGTATTGTTTTTGCGTTCTTAACAATCTTGAGATTAGCCCCTTGGGTTTATTGATTCGTTCCATTGCTTTATCAAAACCGCTTCGTCCAAATGCATCGTCATCATCGTTTAGATCAAAACAAGCATCCCCAAGCCAAGTTCTCTTCTTGAGATCGTTTGCAATAATTACAACGAACTGGCCACTTTGAATCTCCTTTATGCGATCTAACAAATCGTCAGCAAGCATTTCTTTGTTATAATCAAACATTTCAAAACTATAACTGCCAAACCACAGTTCTTCAAAATGAAAGGTGCTATCAACGGCATTGAACTGGAGTTCAATATCGTTTCTTCCATTATTGCTTCGAATGATCAAAGCAATGACTTTACAAGTTTTTGCATTTTTCGTATAAGGGAACATTGACACATGGCGCCAATATGCTGTTTCATTTTCAAATTCGCGCACATCGAAAACAATGTTGTTTTCCGATAACAGAATCTTCGCATCGTTCAATGTCATATAATCACCGCCTTGAACTAATTGTATCATAAAACTTGCTGTCTTTCAACGATTTGAAATGATATATCGCTTACGCGATATGATATACGGCAAGCCGTATGATATATTTGCTCCGCAAATATGATATAATATCCGTTCCCTTCATACGCGAAGCGTATATCATCGCTCGCAGAGCGATATCATATCGAAGATATATCACCCGTTTCGCAAGGAACGGATATCATTGAAAACACCCTCATTGTATCACAATGAGGGTGTTTTCATGTCTATGGGCTACAAAAAAGATATTTTCGGCATTTTTGCGTATGAATTCGAACTCTTACCAAAATATCTTGAGTTTTCAAATTTAGTGTGTGGTGGTGAGCCACCGTCAGTCGATCAGTGGCTGCACCACTTTGAGACCGCCTACAAAAATCACCGTGATCTGTTCCTTGGAATCTACCGTTATGCATTCGAGCAGTTGTCTTACAATCTGCTCATCATACTCCATCGGTCGGTTCTTCAGTCCGTCCAGGATGGTGTATATATCGTCTAGTCGGGATTGGGTTTGTTCTTGCACCGCGAGGGCTTCTTTTTTCGGAACGTCCGAGAACGGTTAAACGACCGAAAACCTGTCCTGTAAGGTCGGGAGATTTCTTGCAACCGCAATTCGTTGTTCTTCCGCTGCGCAGATTTCCCGTAGTTGAAATATGCTCACCACCGCAATCGCACTTGCAACGCCATCGGCGTTGGCCACGTACAGTGGATGGTAATTGCTCCACAACCGTTAACTTTCCAAAGCGTTCTCCAATTAGGGATGGATGCTCTCTCATTTCTTTGTCCGTCCTTTATAAAAAATCCGTTCCGACTTTTAATTGTCGGAACGGAGTGTCAATCACCGATGCACGGCATCGTCTATTTTTTAGTTTCTTTTCTGCTTTGCTCTACGGCAACCGTCGTGTAATACCCAGTGTTCTTCATCAATGTTCAGCTTGAAGCAGTCCTCGGCGGTAAGCTCCTGGGAGTCGATACCGTAAACCATCTTCACACGAAGATAGAGGGATGCTCACAATCGCTCTCAATACTAACCTTCTTGGAAACAATATCTCCGGGAACGATATACACGCCCTCTTTGGGAAATTCTTTTCCCTGATCGGTCATTTCGTGAATGATAAATTGGATATTACCGAAGGTCACGACATTGGTGGCTTTTCCGACAGTTGAGTAGTATGCAAGTGTTGAGGTGCTGATAAATGCCATCATTGCTGCCACAAGAGCAACAACGAATATTTTTATCTTGATCTTGCCCACTCAAACGACCTACTTTTGCAAGATTTGAGTGATTCACTCGGCAATCAAAAGATATAAACCGTAGCTTATACCCTTTGATTGCCGCCTATCCCCACAAGGGGGACAGGACGGACTTTGTTGAATTTACCTTAATAGCGTTAATCGTCATCTAGGTAACGACGAAACCTTAATTAACGTCTTCAAGGGTATATGTTGCAGTGCTAGTGCTATTGGCAGCAACAGATACTGCACCGTTAGGTGCGATTACAGTACCATTCTTGATGGTAACGTTACATGTGCCGTTAAGCTCGAAAAGACTACCGTTAGTATAAGTACCGGTGGACATGGTAATGGTCTTTCCGTTGAGATCGATCGTAAAGCTGCCGCCCCAGATATCAATACCGTCAGTGTAATCAATATTCTTGGCGACCACTATAACTTCGCCATCTGCAACTGCATTGATTGCGTCTCCGAGATAGAAGTAACCGGTATCACCTACGTAAGCCTCGTAGTCGGGAACAACCGTCCAGGTGCCGTCACCGTTATCCACTACATTAAATTTGCCGTTGGTGGAAATATTTGCGCTAGGTTCAAAATCAAAAGTACCGCCTTCTATAGCAGCGTTGTTACCAAAGGTGCAACCGGTGAAGTTACCGCCCTTGATGGTGGCACTTTCAAAGTTACAATTTTTTATGTCGCCGCCAACTACAGTGACTGGACGATCAAAATTTGAATCGTAAACGTCGCCGTCAATAATTACGTTTTCTCCCCACAATGATCCTGAATTGCTTAAAGCGCCCGAACTTCCTTTATAAGCGCCACCGTTCAAGGTCAAAGTACCGGCGTTTTTGATAGCTCTGCTTTTACCCTCAATAACACCGTCACCTTCGATGGTAAGGGTACCTTTGTTATCAAATGCATAACTGTTAGGGTTGGAAACGGTTTTGCCGTTAAGATCCAAGTTTGTGGTTACACCCGCGGGAACAGAGATAACGTTATCAATTGCGATGTCGTCAGTTAAAATAACGTTGCCGCCGGCACCAAGAGCTTTCTTCAGTTCGTCAGCGGTGTCAACGTTTACAGCAAATTCAGCATCCTTGTCATACTGGTTATTGAAGCTGTCAGACTCGGATGCGAGCTGAGTTGCAAGAACAGTAACATCGATGGTGATGTCCTTGCCCTGATACTTGTTGTCGGCTTCTTCCTTCATGTGAACAGCCAGTGCAAAGTATTCAGTTTTTTCTGCTACGGTGATAGCACCGTTAGGAGCTGCAACAGTGGTGCCTGCGACTACATCGCCGGTCTGTGCATTCGCCTTCAAGGTTGCCCAATTGGTATAAATGTCAAGAGCGCCGTACTGAGCACCGTCAACGATGGCATACTCAAGAGAGCCAATCAAACCGCCGTCAACAACGTTCAGTGCGATGTTGTACTTGAGATCAAGATTACCCTTGTTTTCAACAGCCAAGTAAACGATCTGAGTCTTACCAGGCTCCCAAAGGGTTTGCTGTGCATTGTCCTGAGCTAAAGAGCCTTCGCCAAAGATAGCGGCATTTTCACCGGCAATGCTGTCGTAGTTGCCATTTTCATCTGCCATCAGCAGATCTACTTCAAGAGTACCGGCAACGATCTTGTTGTTACCAGAGGTAACGGAATCTGTGAACCAAGCGAATGTACTACCAATGAGCATAGACACACACACGATGAGTGACAATATGCTAGATACAAGAGCACGCTTGGTGTTTTTTGCTTTAGTCATTCTTTTGACCTCCTTTTTAATATTTTTCAGCATTATGTAAGAATTGCAAATCGCAAACATCATCAAACGAATGCGATTGCAAAGAATGCTTATATAATTATAAAACCAAACCCATAAATATTCAAGTTGATTTCTTGCAAAAGATATTATTTTAAAATTATGTTCTTGTTTTTTCGATGTGTTGTTAGTCAAATGTTAGTCAAACGTATTAAAAAAGCACCTCGAGATTTCTCGAAGTGCTTTTATTTCTTAACGTGGGCGAGAAGATTCGAACTCCCGACCTTTTGGTCCGTAGACGTAGAAAGGGTCTGTTTTTAATTTCGTTTATATATAACGAAAAATTTTTCGCATTTTAAACTTGTATATATATACGATTCAAAGTAAAATCAACATAAGAAAAGACTTTTCACTTTTTGATTTTATATGCTTTTTACTATTTTTCGTCCGTCCCAATGCTACTCCTACTCTTCATCTTCATCATCTTCTTCCTCTTCACGATACTCACTATCATCCCAATTGTAAACATATTCTCCTTGGTCAATACTAAATCCATCACGTTCAATATATTCATACTCTCCGGATTCATAATTAAAACACCACTTCGCCATGTTTACACCTCCTTAATCGTTTAGCACGTCCTATAGCATCTTTGCATCTTTTTAGAAGATTATTTTCTCAAAAAAACTATACTAACATTCATAGTAAAAACCCTGCAATTCCTCTCGTTAGTATTTCCTGAACCGCGGCAGTTGACTAATGAGCGATTTTATTTCATCATCATTTGTCTCTGTCTCCACAAAAATTATTAGCTCATAGTAATTTTCATCTTTAAAATTTTTTAATGCACCCAATTCATTACAAATATAACAACTGTCGAAATCTATGTTGGCAGCTTTTTTTCGGTTATAATCAATTCCAAATTTTAATATTGTTATTGCTCGTTTTTTATATTTATCTAAATGTTTTAAAGCATAATTCAAACAGTTATTGATTATCGGATTGATTGAATGATATGTAATCGCTTCAATCTGTTTTGCTCTTTTAGCAGAATTACTTAATTCAAATTCATATGTTTTTTCTTCAAATATTGATTTAAATATACCTTCATTATCCAATATCAATTCCAAATAGTCATCATTGCAAAAAATGCAACTGCCAACATCATAATAGCCACAAGCAAAAAACATATTATAGGAATCATAAATACTATTAAATAAATCGACATCGTTAATACTTGCAACGAGGCGCGCAAACTCTATACTATTTTGAAAATTAATCCAGGTGATTCCCTTATCTTTTCTAAATTCAAACTCGTTATAAAACCATTTCAATTTTATTCCATATTCTTCGTAAAGATATTTCACACCATTAATCGAATGGTATTCAACCACATAATCAAGAAAGGTTTTACCAAATTCATCCGTTTGAGTAATGATAGATTTTCCATCATTTGTCAATAACAGATTAAATTCATTTTTATATAATTGAGGATCATCTAAATAAGCATAATATCTAAACCCCTTATTGAATGGTACATTTTCCTTTTCCACAGGTAGTTTATATGCATCTGGTTCCATCAATCGCGCCAATGAAACGCCAAATATTTTTTCCAAAGGAACAATAAATTCATATTTAAGTGGGCGCTCCCCTTTTAACATTTTAGAAAAGTTGGATTTTTCTTTATTAGCGAACTCATATGCTTCTTGACCTTTAATACCTAATTCATGAGCAATATCCACTAATAAATGACTATACATTTTTATTCCCTTTAGATTCATATAATGGTCGAAGTTGTTCTTTAAATTTTTCATGCCTTTTTCCTCCTTGTTTTTACATTATATCATGTCAACCGTAAAAAAAGTAGTCATGTAAGACAACTTTTGTTGTCATTTTTGACTTTACTAAAAATCGCATTAAAAACCATATAGTCATATTTGACAACTAACAAAAAAAACGTTTCTATATCATAATACTCTTTATCATAATCATAAAAGCGACTATCCTTTTATTTCTATTCCTTCTCTAAATTTAAATATAATGTCGTTTGATGGATACCCCTACCTCAACGACGGTAATGTGAAGTATTTCAGCTCACACTAATATGATATCCAGAATATAAAAAGAAACAGTATTGAAATCCGTAGCAATCCTATATTGGACTCCACGTGTGACAAAACTATTTCTTATAAAATCACATCACAAAACTTATGGGGTAAAAAAAGACATTGCTGAAACGGTGGGCGGAGTCACAAAACTCAGGCGTGTCACCAACAGACAATGTCTTTGAAAATAACTTCAAGTTGCTCGGACCATCTAAAAAGACGGAGATAAAGAGACTCGAAGTCATACATAAAACGATTAACTCCTCGTCAGTTTACAGTCTTACAGAACTGGACTCCGAAGAAACAAATCGCTTCCTTTTAAAAATATTACAAAAAATAATTAATGTCAAGAAATCTTGTTTCTCTTTCACACCGTTAGTCAAATGTTAGTCAAACGCACTAAAAAAGCACCTCGAGATTTCTCGAAGTGCTTTTATTTCTTGTCTATGGGCTACAAAAAAGATATTTTCGGCATTTTTGCGTATGAATTCGAACTCTTACCAAAATATCTTGAGTTTTCAAATTTAGTGTGTGGTGGTG
>SVOR01000004.1 GCA_015066295.1 Oscillospiraceae bacterium | reverse complement strand
AAAACGCAGTTAATCCTAACGGATTAACGAGTATTTTAACAATGCAAAGACGAAAATTGAGCCTTTAAAATCAGGTTCGGATTATTCGTGTTTGCTTAATTTTGCGGTAATTTAGGAGGAATAGATATGTCTGAATTTTATACAATGAAAATCGCAGGACTCGAGCGTTCTCTTAGAAAGTTTCCCGTTAATGAAAATTTAGATATTGCGGCATTTATCTTGTTCGGTGATACCGAAATCACCGTTGCCGCCGCAAGTGAATTATTAAAAAAGGTGCCCGAGTTTGATATAATCCTCACCCCCGAGGCAAAGAGTATACCTTTGGCTTACGAGATGTCACGTCAGTCGGGTAAGCCCTATGTTGTTGCCCGTAAGGGTGTAAAGGTTTATATGGGTGACCCGCTTCATGTAAGTGTGCGCTCAATAACCACCAACAAGGTGCAGGAGCTATATCTCGGCGACAACGACGTTGAAAATATTAAGGGCAAAAAGGTGCTTATAGTTGATGACGTTATAAGCACGGGTGAGTCGCTTATTGCAGTTCGCAAGTTGGTCGAGCAGGCAGGCGGCATTGAGGTCGCAGCGTGTGCTGTTTTAGCCGAGGGCGACGCGGCCAAGCGTGACGATATTGTATTCTTAGAGCCACTACCTTTGTTCTTTAAATAATTAAACATAAAAAGAAAAAGCAGAGTTTTTGAAACTCTGCTTTTTCTTTTTATTATTTAATTTATAAAGAATACTTAAGTTCGTACTCATCAAAGTGCTCGCTAAACGAAGCGTTGCCGCCGTATTTGATGCGGTTAAGATATTTGTGAGTATCCATTTCGCCCTGCTCAACCTCGATAATTGCAACCGCAATGTTAGAGCAGTGGTCGGAAATTCTTTCAAGGTTATTTAGGATATCCGAAAGCACAAAGCCCAATTCAATGGTACATTTGCCTGTCTGCAAGCGGTCGATATGACGTGCCTTTACTGTGGCAATAAGACCATCGATTACCTGCTCAAGCGGTTCAACCTTGGTTGCAAGCAATGCATCGTTATTTGCATAGGCTTCAAAGGTTGTTTTAAGGATTTCTTCAATTGCCGAAATGAGTACGGCAAGCTCATTACGAGCCGATTCAGAGAACACAATTTCTTTGTCCTTAATTTCCTTAGCAACCTTAATAAGATTAACTGCGTGGTCACCAAGACGCTCAAGGTCGCCTATGGTATGAAGCATACGGAAACGCTTTTTGCTATCTGACTCAGATAGACCGTGACTCGAAATCTTAACAAGGTAGGTGCCTATCTTATCCTCGTAGTAGTCAAGCTTGTCCTCGCAAGCGAGTATTTCGTCAATATCAGCCTGGTTGTAGTTGCCTACAAGATGAATTGCCTTTGTTATGGCATTTTCGGCATACTCTGACATTTCAAGCGTACGGCTATAACACTCTGATACAGCGAAGGCAGGTACCGTAATAATACGTTCATCAAGGAATGCCTGCTTTTTATCGTCTTCCTTATCCCTGATAACAAAGTTTGCAATTTTTTCAAGCATCTTGGTAAAGGGAAGCAACATAAGTGTTGTAACAACGTTAAATATACTGTGAACAATAGCTATCATAAACGGGGTAATTTCTTGACCGTTAAATGCGAAATCAAAGATAGCGTTTGCACCGTAGTATAAAACAAGGCAAACGGCTGTACCTATTAAGTTAAAGGAAAGGTGAATTACGGCAACCTTTTTAGCGTTACGGCTAACACCGATTGACGAGATGAGCGCGGTAACACAGGTACCGATATTCTGACCCATAATAATCGGGATTGCCATACCGTATGTAACGCCGCCGTTGATTGCCAACGACTGCAAAATACCAACCGATGCGGCAGAGCTTTGAATAACGCCCGTAAAGATAGCGCCGAAAGCAACCGCAAGAAGTGGGTTTTTAAATGCGGTTAAAAGACTTGTGAAGCCTTCTAATTGGGTAAGGGGCTTCATGGAATCCGACATAAGATTCATACCAAACATCAAAATGGCAAAACCTAAAAGTATGTTACCTGTATTTTTGTGGCTCTGCTTTTTAGATGCCATTGTAAGCAATACGCCAATAAGGGCAAAAATCAGAGAGAAGTTGGTGGGCTTTAATAGCTGCATCCATAATGTATCACCGTCAATACCCGCAAGACTCAATATCCAAGCGGTAAGTGTTGTACCGATATTGGAGCCCATAAGTACGCCGACCGTCTGTCCAAACTCTAAAAGTCCCGAGTTAACAAGACCAACAAGCATTACGGTAAGTGCAGAGGACGACTGAATTGCAATGGTAATACCTGCACCGACAAAAAGTGCTAAAAACTTATTTGAAGCGGCTTTTTTAAGGCTACGCTCAAGCTTACCCTTCGCCATTGTTTCAAGGCCGTGCGACATAACGTTCATGCCATAAAGGAAAAATGCAAGTCCGCCGAGTAGTGCCACAAAACTCAAAACAATCTCCGATGTGGTCATAATTTCAAGTCCTTTCTTTCCGAAATTCTCCATAATAATTATATACTATTTCGGTGTCAACTTCAAGTATTAGGAATGTAAAAAAATAACAGCAGTTTTTTATAAAAAGTATTTAAAAGATATAAAAAAGAGGGCGTAGCCCTCTTTCAAATTAATTATAATAATTGTTGACCATTTATAATAAGCTTAAATTGTAGCTTTAACCTTTCGGCAGCCTTGCGGCACAACGTCATTCGGTTTAGGAATATTTCAAAATAATCCATAACCGAGCTGTACTGTGGGTCGATTTCGAGTGTTAGGGTGATGTGTTCTTTTGATTCATCAATTTTTAAAGAGGCATCCGTAACCGAATAATTAACCCTGTCGTGTATATCAAAGGTGGTTATATCGTTGTTTCGCACCCTTGTTCTGCGCACATCCGATTTATCGGCCAATATGAGGGCGGCGGCAATGGGGTTTACCGCAACACCCGTGCCCTCGTCGTGATTGCCGATTGCGGTCACTATGGTTGCGATATCGTCTGCGGGCATATCCATATGGTCAAGCAGACGAAAAGCCATAACGGCACCGCTTTGCGAATGGTCTATGCGGTTAACGAGGTTACCGATATCGTGTAGATACGCCGCAATTTTAACCAGCTCAATATCGTGGTCGCCAAAGCCCATTGTTTCTAAAATATAAGAAGCGGTATCGGCAACGCGACCAACGTGCGCAAAGCTATGCTCGGTGTAGCCGAGAGCTAATAACGATTCGTCGGCCCTTTTAATATAGCTTGCAATTTCTTTATTTTCTTTTAATTCCTTATAGGTCATATATGCTCCTTTTATTTGTGCTTAAGATTTTCTATAATATCATAACGGGGTCTTTGTTTAGCTTCAAAATATGCCTTGCCAACGTACTGACCGACAATGCCGATAGAGAAAAGCTGAACGCCGCCCAGAAACCAAATTGAAATCATAAGGGATGACCAGCCCGGCTCGGTATTGCCCGTAAAATACGATATTAGTGTATACAAAAATGCCGCCAAGGCCAACAGCATAATTATAAAGCCGAGTGCCGTTATAAGCGTTATGGGTCTTATGGTGAAGGAGGTTATGCCGTTGCCGGCGAGCTTAATCATTT
The DNA here is from genome assembly GCA_015066295.1 of Oscillospiraceae bacterium. Classification (GTDB taxonomy): domain Bacteria; phylum Bacillota; class Clostridia; order Oscillospirales; family Acutalibacteraceae; genus SIG565. Next base: position 61,573 of record SVOR01000004.1, on the reverse strand, counting down.
TACCAAGCGAATATTTACTTTTTCCACCCGTACGCTTTTTGCGTGAATAATAAACACGGTCGGTCTTATAGCCCATCGAGGGGATTATGCCGCGCAAAAACAGGTTGCGCTCGTTGTATTGTGATAATTGTTTTAAAACGCGTGCGCTCATTAGTCTGAAATCGGCGTGATTTTCTATTGTCTTAACGCCCATAGCCGACATAAATTTATAAAAGAGCTTGGCCGAGCTGCGCTTAAAAAACGAGTCGGTTTGGCGGTCGTTTCTAACGCCGTAAACAATATCGGCACCCGCATTATATTTATCAATCATTTCCTCAATTACCGAAATATCATCCTGCAAATCGGCATCAAGGCTAATTGCGAAATCGCAGTCGTCCATAACGCTCTCAAGTCCTGCGAGCAGTGCATTTTGGTGTCCAACATTAGCGGCAAGGCTAATGGCGTTTATATTTTTTGATAAATCGTGCTCACGGCAGAGTATATCCCACGTGTCGTCACGAGAACCGTCATTTACAAAAAGTATATAACTGTCGGGATTTATTTTGGCCCTATCAATTAGCTCTTCAAGTAGGTTTAACAAAACCTCGGTGGTCTGCTTTAAAATAGCCTCTTCGTTATAGCAGGGAACAACAATTGCAAGCTTATACATATCTAAATTCCTCTTTAAATTATTACAAATAAATTATATCACTATTATTCACCGAAAGCAATAAAAAATAAAACCGCCTCTTTCGAGACGGTTTGGCACCGCTTGGGGGAATCGAACCCTCAACTAGCCCTTAGGAGGGGCTTGTTATATCCATTTAACTAAAGCGGCGTATTTATGTGCTTTATTATATTACAACAAGACGCCCTAAAAGTCAAACCATTTGTGCAAACTCACTTGACTTTATTGTATGATTATTTTATAATAGTTAAGGAGATTTAGAGATGCAAAAGGAGGGTAGTGCTACTGCCTTTCTTTTGCGTTTTTATTTTTAGGAAGTGATTAAATGAATTTTTCTCGGCTTTGTGATATGCTTGAATGTGCGCCTGTTATTGCTGCCGTTCAGGACAGTAAATGGGATGCGGCGGTTGAGTCACCCGTAAACATTATTTTTTATCTGCAAGCTAATATATTAAGCTTAAAGGAAAAGGTCGATGAAGCCCATAAAAATGACAAGCTATTGTTTGTTCATATCGATTTGGCAGAGGGCATAGGTCGAGATAGGTCAGGTGTTGAATATTTAGCAAAGCTTGGTATCGACGGTATTATGACGACAAGAAGTCAGCTTGTTCGCTTTGCTAAGGAAAACGGACTTATTGCCGTTCAGCGCTTTTTCTTGCTTGACTCAAAGGGCTACGAAAATATTGATGATATAATCACAAACATAACACCCGATATGATTGAGATTATGCCGGGGGTTATACCCAAAGCGGTTGAGCGCTTCGCAAGTGGCAGAGTGCCCGTAATTGCAGGAGGACTTGTTGAAACAAAGCAGGAGGTTACACAGGCGCTAAATGCAGGTGCTACGGCGATTTCGACCGGTAAGCCAGAGCTTTGGTATATTTAATTTAATAATCCGTAGAGATTTTGGAGAACGGGACGAAAAACACTTTTTAAGTGTTTTTTGTCGCGTTTTTTTTTAGAAAGGGAGAACAATATGATTTATGATATTGCTATTGTTGGTGGCGGTGTGACGGGTGCAATGTTGGCACGTGAGCTGTCGCGATATGAATTATCGGTTTGTGTGCTTGAAAAGGAAAGCGACGTTGCTATGGGTGCTTCAAAGGCGAATAGCGGCATTGTGCACGGCGGCTTTGACCCCGAGCCCGATACACTTAAAGCCGAGCTAAACGTTAAGGGTGTTAAGCTTTTATATGAGGCGGCCGATATGCTAAACGTACCGTATATAAACAACGGCTCTATGGTTTGCGCATTTGGTAGCGAACAAGAGGCGGCGGTTGAGGAATTGTACGAGAGGGGTATCGTCAACGGCGTTGATGAAATGCGACTTCTTTCGGGCGATGAGGCAAGAGAAATCGAGCCGTTTTTATCTGAGAAAATAACCAAGGTTTTATTGGTGCCGACGGCAGGCATTATTTGTCCTTATGAGTTAACGGTCGCGGCACTCGGCAATGCAATGGATAACGGTGTAGTGCTCGAGCGTGATTTTGAGGTCGCCGCCATAGAAAAAATAGACGGTGTATTTAACGTAACCGATAGTGTCGGCAAGGTTATAAAGGCTAAATACCTTATTAACAGTGCCGGCTGCTATGCCGATAAAATTGCCGAAATGATTGACGATAAATTTTACGATATTATTGCCCGCCCGGGTGAGTATTTATTGCTTGATAAGGCGGAGGGTGGACGCGTATCCCACACCATTTTTCAGGTGCCGTCAAGCGAGGGCAAGGGAATATTGGTGTCGCCAACCGTTGACGGAAACCTATTAACGGGACCGACTGCCCGTGTGGCAGAGAGTCGCGACAGCAAGGAAATAACACCTGAAGGTGTTAAAACGGTTATAAATCTTGCATCTAAAAGTGTACCGAGTGTGCAGTTTAGCCGTGTTATAACCTCCTTTACGGGTGTACGCTCATCGACCAAAACGGGCGATTTTATAATTGAGGAGTCCAAAAAGACGGCAGGCTTTATACATGTGTCTGCCATTGATTCTCCCGGTCTTTCATCCTGCGTGGCGATAGCAAAATATACGGTTGATATACTCAAAAATGCGGGTGTAACCTTAACCGAAAAGCAAAACTGGGACGGATGTCGTGCCGACCCACACGCATTCAGAAAAATGAGTGACGAGCAGAAGGATGCCTTTATTAAGCGAAACCCATCATACGGCAAGGTTGTTTGTCGTTGCGAAACGGTAAGTGAGGGCGAGATTATAGACGCTATTCGACGCAATCCGGGTGCTCGAGACGTGGATGGTGTTAAGCGCCGCACACGTTCGGGTATGGGTAGGTGTCAGGGCGGTTTTTGTATGCCCTACGTTATGAAACTAATCTCGCAAGAAACAGGCACGCCTTATGAGGAAATTACCAAAAAGGGTAAGGACTCAAAACTGCTGATAGGGAGAATATAAAATGATTAAACACGATATAGTTATAATCGGTGGTGGTCCTGCGGGTATGGCGGCGGCCATAAGCGCGTATAAAGCGGGTGTAACCGATATTGCCATAATTGAGCGAGATGCCAAGCTTGGCGGTATTTTAAATCAGTGCATCCATAACGGTTTCGGACTTCACAAATTGGGTCAGGAATTAACAGGACCCGAATATGCCGAGGCGTATAGTCGCGAGGTTGAAAAGCTTCCCATTAAGGTTTATTACGAAACAATGGTTACGGGTTTTGATAAAAACCGTATTGTTACAGCGCAAAACCGTGGGGGAATTTTAAAAATAAAAGCGGGTGCAATAGTGCTTGCCATGGGTTGCCGCGAGCGTAGCGGTGGCGCGCTTAACATTTGCGGCACACGTCCTGCGGGTATTTACAGCGCAGGTACGGCGCAAAAGCTTATTAACTGTATGGGCTATATGGTTGGTAGAAAGGTTGTTCTTTTAGGTTCGGGCGATATAGGCCTTATAATGGCAAGACGTATGTCGCTTGAGGGTGCCAAGGTTGAGGCGGTGTGTGAGATTATGCCTTATTCGGGTGGTCTTACGCGAAACATTGTGCAGTGCCTTGACGATTACGGCATACCGCTTTATTTGAGCCATACCGTTGCCGAGATACACGGCAAGGAACGTGTGACGGGTGTCACCATAGCAAAGGTTGATGATAAAAGACAGGTTATTGAGGAAAGCAAGCGGTACGTTGAATGTGATACGCTGCTTTTATCGGTTGGACTTATACCTGAAAATGAATTGACGGGTAGCGCGGGTATTGAAATTGATGCCATAACCTCAGGACCAAGGGTTGACCAAAACCGACAAACCGAGATGGATGGTGTGTTTGCCTGTGGCAACGTGCTGCACGTTCACGACCTTGTTGACTATGTATCGGATGAGGCCGAAATAGCGGGTACCGCGGCGGCCGAATTTGTTAAAAACGGAAGACGTGACGGCGCTGTATTTAATACAGTGGCAGGCGAGGGTGTAAGATATGTTTTACCGCAGTCGATAAGCGTAGGCGGCACCGATGATATATCACTTTTTATGCGTGTAAGCAAGCCCTATGGCAAGGTGCGACTAACCGTTAAGTCGGGGGACGAGGTATTGGCAAGTGCCGTTAAATTAAAGGTGGCACCGGGCGAAATGGAAAAAATTGTTTTAAAAGCCAATAAGCTTAATAATTTAAGCGGTGATATTACCGTAGCATTGGAGGAATTACAGTGACAAGAAACATTACCTGTATAGTATGTCCGCGAGGCTGCAATATGACCGTCAATATAGATGGCGATAACGTCACCGTTACGGGCAACGCCTGTATAAGAGGCGAAAAGTACGGCAAGGATGAGTGTATATGTCCTATGCGTACTGTAACCTCAATTATAAGGGTAGATAATCGTGAGGATACAATGGTCAGCGTTAAGACCAAAACACCCGTAAAAAAAGAGGATATTTTTGCCGTAATGGAAAAAATAAGAGGTGTTACTGTTAGTGCGCCCATAAAAATGGGTGACGTCTTAATAGAGGACCTTTTTGGCAGTGAAATAATAGCAACAAAAAGTATTGACTAATATTTTTTTAGTGATATAATGTAAAAATATTACATAAAAATAGTTCTTGAAAAGAGGTGTGTTTATGGAAGAATTTTTAACCTATATCAGAGAATTTAATGCCGTTACGGTCTGCCTTCGTATTGTGTTGTCGGTATTGGCAGGCGGCGCAATAGGTAGCGAGCGCGGCCGTCACGGTTCGGCGGCAGGACTTCGCACACATATACTTGTATGCGTGGGTGCGGCGATGACGGCGTTGACGGGCTTTTTCGTCAATATTACCTTTGGGTTGCAGGGTGACGTTTTACGTATGGCGGCTCAGGTGATTTCGGGCATCGGCTTTTTGGGTGCCGGTATGATTATAGTTAAAAACAATAACGTTATAACGGGTCTTACCACCGCCGCAGGTATGTGGGCGACCGCCGCAATAGGTGTTGCGATTGGGTGCGGATTTTATTCGGGTGCATTTGTTGCCACCCTTGCTTGTATTGTTACGGCGGCATATTTAACCCGACTCGAAAGGCAGCGCAAACGTAAAGTCTCGGTGCATATCTACGCCGAGGCAAACAAAATAGAAAAATTAGGCGATATAGCCGACGCAATCAGAGAAAATACCGACGATGATATTCTTGTCGAAACGGTATCGGCAAAAAGTAAAACAGATGGAAGCATCGGCCTTTATATTACGGCATCGGATAAGCAAAGTGCTACCACACTTCGCAAATATATCGAAACCATCGACGGCATAACCTTTGCGGTGAGTGAATAATAAAAAGCCTTAGGTGCTTAGCGCCTAAGGCTTTTTATTTAATTGTTTACAATATGTTTTGCGTTTTGTGTTGCTTCAGAGAAAATGCTCACGCCTAATGAAAAACCATCGCAGAAGGCTTGTTCAGAAATAACAATAATATATTCGTTTATACATTCGGTATATCGTTCTAAAATTTTTAATGATGATTTGTTTATAGTACTTTCTAGGTTGGATAAATTTTTATTCATTAGATTTTCAAGTTCTTTAATCTCTTGATTAAATTTTCCAAAATGGTCAATTGGTTCAAAATTTCCATACCAAAGTTCCGAAATAATACTTTTCATATTACTCCCCCCCTTTTTAAATATTCAAAAAAGCAATAGCTTTATTTTATGGTACCACTTTGGGGCTAAAAACACAATAGAGAAAACGCCTTGTCAACAAAATTCGTTAAAGGTACCAAAGTGGGACCTTGAAGTTTGTTTAATTTTCACATACAATGGTACCAAGGTGGTGAATGTTTGTGACCGATAAAGTAGAAGTAAAGTTGAGATTACCTCAGGAAGTTAAGGAAAAATTGCAAAAAGAGGCAGAAAAGCAAAAACGAAGCCTTAATAATCTTTTGGAAGTAATAATCGAAGAATATCTTAAATAAAAAACCTAAGTGCTTAGCACTTAGGTTTTTTTATTCTTTTATGAATTTTGCGACGGTTGATTTGTTTTATTTTTAACAGTCGTGATAGATGCGATAAGTTTTCTTGGTATTGTACCGCATTTATTGGTAAGAGAATTGTACGTTTTTTCATTGATAGCACCAACTTTGAAAAGAATTTCAAGCCAATATTCAGTTTCGTAACATTCTTTGAGAGAAATTTCTAATTTGTTTATAAAATCAGCGTTGCTTTGGGCGTATTTGGCCTCATAAGAATTTGCGCCTATAGAGGAGCAAGAACGCAATAATTGATTTACAAACACTGAGCGCCCTTTTATTTGGTCGCATATTGCAGTTATGTCAACTATGAGTTCAACAGCCAAATCTTTAATTGTTTTATTGTTCATAAAATACCTCTTTCAGCGATATACTCGCTTATGCTCGTGCGATATATTTTAAATAAATGCGATATAACCTCACTTCGTTCGGCTAAGATATGATATAAATTCTTACACGCGTCCCAAAGGGACATATCGCATACAAATATATCGCATACGAAGTATATATCGTAAATTTTGCAAGAAATTTATATCGTTGAAACTGTTCGCACTAAGAGTGCGACAGTTTCTATATGCGCAGTCGACGGGAACATATCAACGGGGGTGTACTCGGTTAAAATATATCCATAATCGCGAAGAATTGCGCTGTCACGCGCCAGTGTAGCCGAGTCGCACGACACGTAAACGAGTCTTTCGGGCGAAAAGTCACTTGCGATGGTGCTAAGAAGGTCACTGCTGCAACCCTTTCTTGGTGGGTCGACAATTACAACGTCGGGCCTTAATTTGCGAGCGGCCAATTCCTTGGCCGCCGCGGCGGCATCCATACAAATAAATTCGGCATTTTCAATTCCGTTATTTGCGGCATTGATTTTTGCATCCTCTATGGCATCGGGGATAATCTCAACCCCGATGATTTTTTTTGCCCTTTTCGCAAGACCCAGTCCAATAGTGCCTGCGCCGCAATATAAATCGAGCACCGTTTTATTATCACACTCGGCATATTCGGCGGCCTTTTGATAGAGCTTTTCTGCCATATCGCGATTAACCTGATAGAACGAAAGGGGAGATATGCGAATTTTAACGTCGCACAGTATATCTGTTATAAAATCGCTACCCCAAAGCGTTTTACATTTATCGCCCAAAATAACGTTGGTGTCTTTTTTATTTATATTTATTTGTATGCTTTTAATTTTGTCGCCAGCAACCGAGATACAAGCATCAACCAATTCTTTTGAATAGTTAAGACTATCGCCGTTTATAATAATAACAACCATAATTTCCTGCGTTTTTTCGGCAATTCGAAGGTATATGTGGCGAATAAGCCCTTTATGGTTATTTTCATCATAAACCGAAATATTGTACGTTTTTATCCAATCCCCGATAGTGGCACAGAGCTTATCAAAAATCTCGGGCTGTAAAAGGCATTTATCACTTTCGATAATTCGGTGCGAATGTACGGCATAAAAGCCCGTATTACCGCTTGCCGACACAGGAAACTGTGCTTTGTTGCGATAACGGCAGATACGCTCGGCAGAAATAATCGGCTGTGGTGATAAATCATACCCACCAATGCGGCAAATATTATTTTCAACCTTTTTTGATTTGATTTCGCACTCTTTTTGATAATTTATGTGTCTGTAAACACAACCACCGCACTGCGCGAAGACGTCACAGTCGGGTGATTTTCGGTCCATTGACGGCTCAATCAGCTCGGTCATTTTGCCGTATGCAAAGCTTTTTTTAACCTTTAAAATTTTGGTGCGCACAGTGTCACCCTCGGTGGTAAGGGGGACGAAAACCGCCATACCTTCGTGTCGACCGACACCGTAGCCGTCGGATGACGTGCCGTCAATTTTTAAAATAATTTCGTCGTTTTTATTCATACAAATCCCAAATTTTTCTAAAATTTTCTATCTCTTTTTTAAGCCGCGCGACGGGTAGTCCCACAATGTTAAAGTAGTCGCCGTGAATTTCTTTTACAAGGGTTGCGCCAAAGCCCTGAATGCCGTATGCACCTGCCTTGTCAAAGCATTCAGCCGTATCTATATAATCTAAAATTTCTTTATCGTTTAAATCATAAAACACCACGTCGGACTGACTCGAAAAGCTCATACTCTTGCCGTCATAACAAATGGCACAGCCCGTTATTACCTTGTGTGTGCGACCCGATAACAAATTAAGCATTTTATATGCGTCGTCGCGGTCCTTCGGTTTGCCAAGCATTGTATCCTCTAAAAAAACGGCGGTATCTGAGCCGATAACTATGCTGTCAGGGTGTTGACGAGATACGTGCAGAGCCTTTTGCACCGCTAAATACTCGGGTGCCGAAAACACGTCGATATTTTGAGGTATTATTTCCTCAATATCGGCGGGGATGCAGTCGAATTTATCGGTTATTAGTTTAAAAAGCTCGTTGCGTCTTGGTGACGCCGAAGCTAAAATGAATTTCATCCTATACACCTCACAAAATATTGTATCACAAGAAAGGTAGAAAGTAAATGAATATTGCTCTTTTAATAGCGGGTGGTATTGGTCAAAGAATGAATATGAATACACCCAAGCAATTTATTTTGGTAAACGGCAAGCCCGTAATTATTTACACCTTGGAGGCTTTCCAAAAAAATAAAAACATAGATGAAATCGCTGTTGTTTGCCTTAAGGATTGGGTGGATGACCTTAAAAGCTGGGCTCAAAAATATGGAATTACCAAGCTCACCACAGTAGTTGAGGGCGGCTCAACGGGTATGGAATCACTCAGACGCGGCATGTATGCGTTAAGTGAAAAATATGATGACGAGGATATAATCGTTATACACGATGCGGTGCGACCGCTAATCAGTGAAAAAATAATCGACGATAATATCGAGGGTGTAAAAAAATACGGTAACGCCATTACGGTTTTGCCCTCTAATTCTGCACTTTTGTATAGCGAGGACAAGGTATCGTCAAACAGGGTTGTTGACCGCGATTTAATTGCCAACACACAGACCCCACAGTCGTTGCGCCTTGGAAAATTTAGGGAAATACATTTAGAGGCGATAGAAAAGGGCATTGAGGATACCGTTGCAACCTGTACGCTTTTGGTAGAACTTGGCAATACCGTTTATTTTGTAGACGGCGATGAGATGAATTTTAAAATTACTACCGCCGAGCATATCGATTTGCTTAAAGCCTATCTAAATATGAGGGATGAGTAAAATGTTAAAATCAGTAGAAAAGGAAATCGAAAATATTGCCGCGGCTGATATCCCGTGGGATGAATTAAAGGGTAGCACCGTGCTTGTTACGGGTGCGTCGGGTTTTATCGGCACCTATATTGTCTGCGCCCTGCTTAAAAGAAATATATCAGTTTTGGCACTCGTGCAGAGCAAATCGTATGCCGAGCAAAAGTTTGCCCATTATTTGGGTGATAATCTAAAAATTATCGAGCACGACGTATGCGATAAATTCGAAAGCGACCTGGCGGCAGACTATGTAATTCATTGCGCGTCCTATGCCGCCCCACGCGAATATTCGCTTTATCCCGTTGAAACAATGAAGATAAACGTTTGCGGTACGCTTAATATGCTCGATTATGCAAAACGTGTGGGTGTCAAGTGTTTTGTTTATGTTTCGACAATTGAGATATACGGCAAAACGGTGGGCATCGACCAAATAGACGAAAACACCTATGGCGAAATAGATGCGCTTCATCCGCGTTCATGCTATCCGCTTAGCAAAAAGGCGAGTGAGACACTTTGTATTGCCTATGCCGAGGAGTATGGGCTTGACGTGAAAATCGCAAGGCTCAGTTATATTTTTGGCCCCGGTATGAGTGTGAACGATTCAAAAGTTGTGTCGGTTTTCCCGCAGTGTATTGCCGACAACAAGGATATTGTGCTTAAAAGCAGAGGAGAGCAACTGCGCTCCTACACCTACGTTAGCGATGCCATAAAGGGTATACTTACGGTGCTTACAAAGGGTGAAAATAAAAATGCCTACAATATTGCGTCATCGCTTTGTGTGACAAGTATTGTCGGCATAGCCGAAACGTTAGTGGAATTATATATGGATAAGCATCTAAAGGTGAAATTCGACCTACCTAACGAACAGGAAAAGAGGGCTTTTTCGCTAATAGAAAACGCCGTTATGCGTGCTAAAAAATTAGAGTCACTCGGCTGGCATCCTACCGTCGACCTTAAAGAAGGACTTAAAAGAACGGTGGAAGAAAAGGAAGAACTAAAGAAGGTAAAATTATGTTAGAAAAATTAAAGCAAGAGGTGCTCGATGCCAATAAAATGCTGCCCGAGTACAAATTAGTTACGTTCACTTGGGGTAACGTTAGCGGTATTGACAGGCAAAGCGGACTTGTTGTAATCAAGCCGAGTGGTGTGCCTTACGAAACAATGACACGGGACGATTTGGTTGTGCTTGACCTTGATGGAAATATAGTTGAGGGACACCTCAACCCGTCGTCCGACGCACCGACGCATTTGGAAATTTACAAGGCATTTAAAAATATTGGTGGAGTGGTACATACCCACTCAAATTGGGCAACCTGCTGGGCGCAGTCCTGCCGTGATATACCCGCCTATGGCACAACCCATGCAGATTTCTTTTATGGTAGTGTACCCTGCACAAGACCTTTAACAAAGCAGGAGGTTGAGTCGGCATACGAAAAAGAAACAGGTAAAGTAATTGTAGAAACCTTTAATACTCGTGGCATCGACCCCGAGGCAATAACGGGTGTTGTTGTTAATAAGCACGGCCCGTTTTCGTGGGGTAAGGATGCGGCAGAGGCGGTGCATAATGCTGTGGTGCTCGAGGCGGTATCTAATATGGCGTACCACACCGAGCTTATCAACCACGGCTGCACACCAATTGAGAATTATCTGCTTAAGAAACACTATTTGCGCAAGCATGGTCCAAATTCGTATTATGGACAGAAATAGAAAAAAACACCTACCGCGTAGTCGGTAGGTGTTTTTTAGGATTTAGGGGTTAGGATTTAGAAAGGGCGAACAGTGTTCGCCCGTTTTTTTATGTCGGTGAATGTCGCAGGATGCACTGATATAATGCGTTTTGTCAGGGGGGCTAAACATGGCAAAACGTAAAGACCTAAAGAAAATAATGGAGTCGCTTTTAAAACAGAAGGCAAGCGAAAAGGAACGTGAATTTTTAACGGAATTAGGCTTTACAATCAAAAATCCCACACGGCAAACCGTTGTGATGGCGGCTTTATATAAAAAAGCCGCCGCGGGAGATTTGAGTGCAATTAAAGAACTAAGGGCAATAACAGGTGATAGCTCGCTCGATATTTGCAGAGGGGTGGTGACCATTATTGACGACATCAAAAATTAAGATTTCCGAAACAGTCGGTGTCGGCTACGAAAAATTTTGAAGAGATAAGCGGCGCTACCGCGTACTAAAGGGCGGTAAGGCAAGCAAGAAATCTTCAACTACGGCACTCAACCTCATATACCGACTTATGAAATATAGGGATAGTAATCTGCTTGTGGTGCGTGCCGTTATGAACACCCATCGTGACTCGACCTTTGCACAGCTTAAATGGGCGCAAGAAAAATTGGGCGTGGCGCATTTATGGCAAAATACAGTTTCACCGATGGAGATGGTTTATTTACCGACGGGACAGCGAATACTTTTCAGAGGCTTTGATGACGTCTTAAAATTGGCGTCCACCACCGTCAGCAAGGGGTATCTTTGCTTTGTGTGGATTGAGGAAGCCTTTGAAATAAAAACGCTTGAGGATTTCGAAAAGCTCGACCTATCGGTGCCGCGGGGCAACGTGCCGCCGCCACTTTTTAAGCAGACCACCATAACCTTTAACCCGTGGAGCGAAAAGCATTGGCTCAAAAAACGCTTTTTCGATAAAGCCGACAAGAGCGTTAGCGTTTACACCACCAATTATAAATGCAATGAATTTCTTGACGCGACCGATATAGCGGTGTTTGAGCGTATGAGGCGCACGAGTGCGAGGAAATACGCGGTTGCGGGGCTTGGTGAATGGGGCGTTGCCGACGGGCTGATTTTTGAAAACTTTATAGAGGGTATACCCGAAATTCCCACACACGAAAAATGGAAATGGAACCACTTTTTCGGGCTTGACTACGGGTATACAAACGACCCAACTGCATTTATCGCATTTATGGCCAACCCCCTTGACAAAATCATTTACATATACGACGAGTTTTATAAAACGCGAATGCTTAATTCCGACATAGCCCGTATGATTAAGGAAAAGGGGTATGCCAAGGAGCGTATTCGTGCCGACTCTGCCGAGCCGAAATCCAACGATGACCTTCGTCGCCTTGGTATTACAAGGATAATGCCGAGCATCAAGGGCAAGGATTCGGTTATAAACGGCATTATGAATATTGTTGAGTATTTTATATACGTTAATCCGTCGTGCAAAAACACCTTAAAGGAATTGTCAAGCTACGTGTGGGAGAAAAACGACGGCGGTAATATAAATATGCCGCGAGATGAAAACAATCATCTAATGGACGCTATGCGGTATGCTTTTTTTGACGTTAAGAGCTTTCATCCCGATATTAGCGCACGGCGTCCCGGCGGCATAGGGCTTGGAATAACAAATGGTGATATGAAAGGAGATTGGTCAAGTTGACCTATTTCGCAATAGTAATAACAGGCATCTGCGGTTTTTTGGGCGGTATTCTTTGGCAGGAAAAAGCGCAGAGCGTGAAAAAGGAATGTGCTAAGCATATGGCGAAGCACAAGAAAAATACTTCGGCTTCACTTTTAACGCCCGAGTATAAAAACTTTTTAAACTACGATGGTAGTGAACAGGCGTAAGCCTTTATATAAAGGAGAATTTTTATGGAAGAAAATTTCAAAAATATTGACGGGGAATATACCAAGGACCCGTCAGAGGAAAATTGTGAGCGAGCGGATACCACACCGTCTACCACACAGGAAAATTCTTTAGGTACAGTTACGGTGAAATTCAATAAAGAAACCCGTACGCTGTCGGCCGACGAGGCGGCTATCTTGGCGCAAAAGGGTATGAAATACGATATCATAAGTCAGGATTTAGCGCGGCTTAAAAGCCTTGCAAACGCTCGCGGTAAAAACATCAGCGACTACCTTACCGACATCGAAAACGAGTATGCTGCAGCACGTAAAAAGCTTTTGCTCGAACAGACGGGCGGTAATGACGAGGTTGCCGAGCAGTTAATTGCCCTTCAAAACGAAAAGGGCGAAACCCATGCCGGTTTAGAGGAGCTTTATAGAGAGTTTCCAAGCATTAAAACGACAGAGGATATACCCAGCGAGGTTAGAGAGGCAATTGAGCAAAAGGGCGGAAATTACTTCGACGAATATCTGCGCTATCTTTACCGTCAGCAAAAAAACATTGATGACGCAAAGCTTCAAGCGCAGCTATCGAGGGAAAGTAGCGTCGGTTCACAAAGCAGATACGTCGGTGATGGTGTATCTAACACAAGTCTTGAATTTATTAAGGGACTTTGGAGTTAAATTTTAAAACAAAAAGGAGAAAACAAAATGTCAATCAATTCTTTAGAAACAGCAGTTAAATATTCGGAAGAGCTTGATAAGCTTTTTTCACAGAAGAGTGCAACAGGCTTCTTTGCAGATAATCTGCTTGCAAAAAAATTTGTAGGTGCCAAGACCGTAATCATCCCTGACATCAACTTTCAGGGTCTTGCCGATTACGACCGCGACACCGGCTTTACACGCGGTGCAATAACCGTATCAAACACCTCATACACAATGCAGATGGATCGCGCCCGTTCCTTGCAGATTGACCGCGAGGATATGGACGAAACAGGCATTGCAAGTCTTGCAGGCAAAATTCTTGGTGAATACGTTCGTACAAAGGTTGTTCCCGAGTGCGATGCCTACGTAATTTCTAAGCTCGCAGGTCTTGCCGCAACACGCAGCAACGTTATTGACGGCGACATTAAAAAGCCCTTTGAGGCTCTTTGCACACTTATTCGTCAGGTACAAGAGCAGGTGGGCTACGATGAAGAGCTTGTTGCCTTTATCGATGGCAGCATTTATGCGCTTTTACAGAATTCACCCGAAATCGCTCGTCAGATTACCGTTAGCGAGTTTAAGCAGGGTGAGGTAAACCTTCGCGTTAATTCACTCAACGGCGTTGCTTTAATTCCGGTTGTTGGCGATAGAATGAAGACTGCTTACAACTTTAATAACAACGAGGCAGGCGGCTTTATGCCCATCGCTAATGCCAAAGAGGTTTATATGCTCGTTTGCCCCAAGAAGGGCGCACACCTCGTTCGCAAGACCGAGAAAATGCGTGTATTTACACCCGAGCAGAACATTGATGCCGACGCATACAAATTCGATTACAGAATTTACTATGACGTATTCGTAAAGAAGAGCGGCCTTGATGCAGTTTGGGCTTGGTTATCACCCGAGGTTATCGTTTCGGCACAGCCGCAGGACGTAACTGCTGAGTTTGGTGCAGTTGAGGGTACCTTAAGCGTTACCGCTTCGGTTGAGGGCGGCTCAGTTCTTTCTTACCAGTGGTATAAGGCGGCCGATAAAAACGGCAATGATGCCGTTAAAATCGGTGGCGCAACCGCCGACACCTACGAGTTACCTGAAACACTTGAGGAGGGTACACACTACTTCTTCGCTAAGATAATTGTTGATGGTGCTTCAAGCACTAATTCGTCGGTAGCAACCGTTACGGTAGAATAAAACTTAAAAGCTGACGGGAAAACCTCGTCAGCTTTATTACTAAGGAGGTAAAATTGATGAACTTTAGTCCCGAGCAGATTTTTGAGGAATATAAAAAAGGGGTGGCCTTTAAATCATCAATCGGTGCCAAGGGCTTATACGAGCAGAGCCGCGTCAACGAGCGCTTTTTCGTTGGCGACCAATGGTATGGTTCAAAATGCGGCAATGACCGACCTCTTGTGCGCCACAACATCATCAAAAGAATAGGCGACTACAAAATGTCGGCAATTCTTTCTAATAAAATTGAGATAAACTATTCTGCCGACGGTGTTCCCAACACACTTAATATGCGTAAAAGCGTCAAGCAAAAGCGCAAGGAGTTGTCCGAAAATCCCGTTAGCTTTACGGGCAAGCGAGATGACAATGAGATTTCACTTATGATGTCGGCGCTTAACGATTATCAAAAGGTTACTGCCGAGCGTGTCGGCTTTGACGGGGTTGCCGAGCAGGCGCTAAGGGATGCCTATATCAGCGGCACCGCGGTTGTGTATACCTATTGGAATCCCTTAGTATCAACAGGGCTTTATGCCGATGACTACCACACCACCGCCATTAAGGGTGACATAGAATGTGAGACGCTAAGCATCGAAAACGTGTATTTTGGCGACCCGTATATTAGTGATATTCGGTTTTTGCAACCCTTAATCCTTTAAGCGGCAATATTTTGTTTATGAGTACCCCCAACGGATATATTCCGCCAAAATCGGAGGGTCTTACCAATAATCTTAAAATAACTCTCAGAATAAACAATGCCGAAAGCGATAAGAAAATCGCAGGTATGCAGACGGCGCTTTGGTATGGAACAGGCAACTCAGGCTCGCGCCTTTGCGTGACGGGCAACCGAGATTATCCGTCACTCGTGTGTATAAGCGAAAAGGATGAGCCACTATATTTTCCCGAGAGTAATCAGTTCTTTATCGGCGACCCATCGCAAAGGGTTACGGCGCTCGCACGCCAGAACAAGTCGATTATTATGTTTAAAGAAAAGGAAATTTATTCGGCCTACTATACCTCGGGAAATTTTGCCATAACAAATATACACACAAGTATAGGCTGCGATTTACCGGAGACGGTGGCGCTTTGTGATAACCGACTTGTATGGACTAACCGTGGGGGACAGGTGTATATGCTGTCGTCCCTCAGTCAATATAGCGCGGCTTCGGTTTACAAGCTTTCTAATAATATTGCCGATATTTTAGCAGGCGACTCGGCAATAGAAAATGCGATGGCTTGCGCTTGTACCGATAACGATAAATACATCATCTTCGCCGAAAATCGCGCATACGTTATGGACTACCGCAAGGCAATTAAGCAAAGTGCAAATGCCTTTGTAAATACGGCCTCTTGGTATGTGTGGGAGCTGCCGCAATCCGTAAAGGTTGTCGCTGCCTTTTCGTCGGGTGAAGGGCTTGCGCTAATATGCCGAGCCGATGCACGCACGACAAGCTGCCACTACTTAGCAAGACTTGACGCATCAAGCAACGATACCTTCTTTATTGCCGGAAATAATGAGTTTATGCCAAACAAAGCGCCTATAACGGGCAAAATCGAAACGGTGCTTTTAGACGGTGATACACCCGAAATCAACAAGCTTTTCACCGATGTTTATTTAAGGTTTTTTGCGCGAGAGGACGTTCAGGTATCTTACGAATCGGTCGATGGTGATATATTAAAGACGGCGGTAATAAATATAGAATATAACGGCAAAAACGAGTCGCGCGCATATAGAATGTTACCGTTAATACGCACGCCTGAGCTTAGAATGAATATTTCCTTTTTAGGAGAGGCTCGTTTTGATGGCATCGTCTTTTATATAAATAAATTATCAAAAATAAAATAGGGTGATTTTATGAAAAAAGTGGCGGCAATGCTTTTAATTTTTTGTGTTTTTCTTGTTGGATGCAAACCTCAAAAAGAGGTTACTAAAGCACCAAAGGAAAGCGGAAATATGGTAGGAATTTGGATAACCTACAGTGAGTTGTCCTCCTTTTCAAAATCAGAAAAAGGCTTTGTTGCCGCTTTCAGCGAAGCGGTGCAGCGTTCAAAGGAGATAGGTATTAACACGTTTTTTGTACATACTCGCGCATTTTGCGATGCGGTTTATCCAAGCGAAAAATTCCCCTTTGCTTCATATATTGAAAAAAGCGATACCGATTTGCTTTATAGTATGGTTGAAATTTGCCATCAAAACGATATGGAGTTTCACGCTTGGATAAACCCGTATCGCATTTCTACAGCGAGTAACGATATAAATACACTGCCCGATAATAGCCCCGCTAAGCGGTGGCTTAGTGATGAAAATCCCGATAACGATAAGAATATTTGCATAACCGATAGCGGCATATATCTTAACCCTGCCGAGAGCGACTGCAAAAGGCTCGTTCTCGACGGGGTGCGTGAAATAATAGATACTTACGACGTAGACGGTATTCATATCGATGATTACTTCTATCCAACCACGAATGCCTCGTTCGACAAAGTCAGCTACGAGGCATATAGTGGCAGTTGTGAGCAACCGCTCACCCTTGAGGAGTGGCGCAGAAAAAACGTTAACAGTTTAATAAATTCTATTTATTGCACCGTTAAGGCAAAGGAGCAAAATATTAAGTTTGGTGTAAGCCCTGCCGCCGATTTGGACCGCAACTATAATACGCTTTACGCCGATATAGAGGGGTGGCTTGGCGGCGGCTACGTTGACTATATTATGCCGCAGTTATATTTCGGCTTTGAATATCCCGTCGAGCAATTCAAATTTGATAATCTTATTGTTAAGTGGATGGATTTAACCGCCAACAAGGACGCTCAATTATACTGTGGGCTGGCACCCTATAAAATAGGCACTAATACAGAGGCCGACCGTGACGAATGGAATAATTATGATGATATAATAGCCCGCCAAATAAAACTTATTAAGGAAAACAAGCTTGACGGCTACGCCTTTTTTTCGTACACGTCACTTTTTTCGGATAACGAACTCAATAGAAAGCAACTTGAAAATATTATGAGGTAGTAAAAAATGAACGAAGGAATAATTTCTGCCCTATTAGCACTAATAGGCACGATGATGGGTACCTTCGGCGGAATTATTACTTCAAGCAAGCTAACAAATTACAGACTTGAACAGCTTGAAAAGAAGGTGGATAAGCACAATAATTTTGCGTTGCGGATACCCGTAATCGAGGAAAAAATAAGGTCGGTACAAGAAAAGGTGCTGACCATGGAAGAGAAAGGAAATATATATGAAAATTTCAAAATGGACGATTGTCCGCACAATTATGACCGCTTTGGTGGTTGTTAATTTAATTTTAAAATCATTCGGCATTTCGGTTATAAATATCGATGAAAATTCGGTAGCGGCATTTGTTGAAGCCGCCGTAGAGGTTGCCGCCATTGTATGCTCTTGGTGGTATAATAACTCCTTTACCGAAAAGGCGAGAAAGGCCGATTTGTTTTTCAAATCCTTAAAGGAAAGCCAAAAGTAGAAAATATAATTTAAGGGCAATCAAGCTTCCTTGATTGCCCTTTTTATATTGCTATTACAGCCTATTCAGTTGGTAATTTTACTTTTAAAAATGTATATCCGCAGTTATCGCTCATGGCGGTAAGACATAAATCGGTTTGATTTTTGTTTGGTTTTACAGCGATACGTATTTTGCCCATATACATTTTTCTTTCAGGCAACGTTACGTTATTGTGATCGCAGTGGTCTGAACCGGTGCCGATAATTTTTGCGGGCTCATTTACGCTGAATTTAACAAATTCTGCCGCATCGGGTACTACGTTGCCGTCGATATCCAAACATTCACAGGTGAATAGTGCAATATCTTGTCCGTTGGCGACACAGGTGTTATCCATTGTGAGTCGCAACGTTTCGGGGCGTCCCGTAGTAATGCGTGTATCGGTAGCACACAGCTTGCCGTCACGGTAACCCTTTACCTCTAATTTACCGGGGGTGTAAACAACCTTCCACTCGCCGCGTCCGTATCTTTCTATTGTTTTTTTGCCTTGGCTTTCACCATTTAAAAACAATTCAAGCTCATCACAGTTTGTGTATACGGTAACTGGTATTTCCTTGCCCTCTAAGCCCTTAAAATTCCAATGGGGAACAATATGCACCATAGGTTCGTCGGTCCAATGAGATTTGTTTTGATAGAATGCGCCTTTACGCTGCAAGAATAAATCCAATGCACCCGATTTTGAGCATACGGCGGGCCACATTGCTTCGCCACGATGCTCAACCGCTGCCCATTGATAGCCGCCTATTACGTAGGGCTTCGACATTAAAAATTTCCAGGTCTTTTCTCTTGCCTGGAACCAACTGTTTACAATAACGTCGTAGTCTTGACGTCGACCGTCTAACTCGGTGGGGAAGTTCCAATCTCTTGTTGTACCCGTAGCGCAACACTCAGATGCAACAATCAATTTTTCGGGGTATGCTTCGTGCACACCATCGTAAAGTTCTAAGTTGTAGTTTATACCGATAAGGTCGCAGTCGGCGTAAATTTGGCATTTGTCAGGGTGGTGTGATACTGCGGCAGTGATGATGCGATTTTTATCAAATTTTCTTATATGCGCATAAATTGCTTTGTGTAGGCGTCTGCCATTTTCGGTAGCATAAAAAGGTTCTTCATTACCCGTCGACCAGAAAATAACACTCGGGCGGTTGCGGTCTCTGAGTAATAACGACTCTAATTGCTGGAAGGCTTCCTTTGTGCTTTCAAACCAACGCGCCTCATCCATAACAAGCAGTCCTAATTCATCACAAGCGTCAAGGTAAGCAGCAGTCTGTTGATAGTGGCTTGTACGGTAGCCGTTAGCACCCATATCCTTTATAAGCTGCATCTTATATTTAATGATGTTATCGGGCACCGCAATACCTGTAAGTCCAAAGTCTTGGTGTGCGCAAACACCTTTAATAATAGTCTTTTTGCCGTTTAATAAAAGGCCCTTTTCGGTATCAAGCTCAACCGTTCTAAAGCCGATACGCGTGGTGTTTTCATCAATGTTTTTCTCACCCATTTTAAGCACCGTTTTTACGGTGTATAAATTGGGGTTTTCACAATCCCATAAAAGAGGGGATGTGATGTCACAACTGTAACGTAGTATACGTTTTTCGCGGCTTGAAATTTCGCCACTACCGTCAGCTACCGCTACACAGTTGCCGTCAGAGTCAAAAATTTCGGTTTCAGCCGAAACACTGACATCGTTATATTCGGTGTTGACTACGGTTGTTTCAAGGTCAACACGCCATAGTTTGTCACTTATTTTTTGTGTGGGCGCATATACACCCCATAGGTCAATGGCAACGGGCTCGGTAATTACAAGATGCACGTCGCGGTAAATACCTCCGCCTTGATACCACCAACCCTCGAATTCTTCAACGTTTAAATATACGGCAAGTACGTTTTCTTTATCAAAGAAAACCACATCGGTTATATCAATTTCAAAGGTGTTGTAAGCCGAGAAATTATGGTACATAAGGCAACCGTTCAGGTAAAAGGTAGAGTTGCCCGTAACACCGTCAAAACGCAGTAGTATGCGCTTGTTTTCGCAGTCTTCGGGCAGGGTAAAATGCTTTCTGTACCAAGCGTTATCGTATTTAAAATAACCGTGAGCATTATTTTGTGTTTTATCGTTATCCTGTTTAATTATATAATCGTGCGGAAGCTCACAAAATTCCCAACCCTCACTCTTAATTTCGTATCCATCACGATAATCGTCAGGCAAATCGTGGTAACTGTATGCCGCAGGACCTATTTTTTTACGGTCAACCTTACATTGACTGTAAACGGGCCCCTTGTCAATGGGTCGATTTACAACTATATCACCCTTGTGAAATCTCCAATCATCATTAAAAAGAATTTCGCGACGCATAATATATCTCCTTTGCTTGTAATTTTGCTTTATATATGGTATTATATAGCATAATAGTAACAATAGATACTGAGAAATCTGCTATATATTAGCACAAAACAATCATTTGAGGTGATATTTTGGCTTATTCAAGTGATATTAAAAAGAGTAAATCCGACCATCTGATAAACATTAACAGCTGCGGCGAAATGCGCGTTGATGAGGATTCCCATATCCGCCGCCCCGAGGGCAGAAATGACTATCAGCTGATTTACGTTTGTGAAGGACAGTGTGTAGTTACAGCAGGAAATAACGTTAGGGTTGCCTATGCGGGCGATTGTATATTATATAAACCGGGTGATACTCAGGATTATCTGCTGCCAAAGCACGTAAATTCAAGAACGTATTGGATACATTTTAACGGCAGTATCTGTGAAAGGGTTTTTAATGACCTAATGTTAAATGACGTTTTGGTTGTTAATACACAGCAGAACCACGACGTTGAAAGACTGATTTCGAGAATTTGCCGATATTATAATCTTGGAATTCCCAATCGTGAAATGATATGCTCGGGGCTTATGTTCAGCGTTTTAGCCTTTATTAGCAACGAGGCGCATCGCTCGGGAAACAGTTTGGATGGCAGTGAGGGTGGAAAGATAAGCGAGCTTATCAGCCGAATTAAAATTGTGCCAAACCTCGATTTTAGCGTATCTGAGTGTGCCGAATTTTGTAATATGAGCAAGGCGCACTTTACACGTGTTTTTAAGAAAACTGTCGGAGCTACACCGATTCAGTTTATTCTTAAAATACGTATTGAAAGAGCAAAGGAGCTTCTCGATTTTACCGGTAAGACCGTTGCCGATATTGCAGAGTCAAGCGGATTTCAAGACCAAAACTATTTTGCGCGTATTTTTAAAAAGCAGGTTGGGTTATCGCCGACGCAATATAGAAAAAGCGAAAAATAGAAAGTTATTATAAATGTTAATTTTTCTTGAAAAAAGCGTAATTTATGCTATACTTAAAATAAAGATTTTTAAATTGGGGATAATGTTATGAGAATTGTTATTAAGGTCGGCACGTCTACCTTGACGCACGCGTCGGGTAGGCTGAATATTCGCCACATGGAAGAGTTTTGCAAGGTGCTTAGCGACCTTAAAAATGAAGGACACGAAATTATAGTTGTATCAAGCGGTGCTATCGGTATGGGTATTGGCAAGTTATCGCTTAAAAAGCGTCCCGAGGATATACCAACTCGTCAGGCTGCCGCGGCGGTCGGCCAATGTGAGCTTATGTACATATACGATAAGCTTTTCTCCGAGTATAATCACGTTGTTGCACAGCTGCTTATAACCAACTACGTTGTTCATAACGAGCAGATGCATATAAACTTTAAAAACACCATAAACCGCTTGCTCGAAATGGACGTTATCCCGATAATAAACGAAAACGATACCGTTGCTACCGAGGAAATCGGTATAGGCGACAACGATACCTTGGCGGCGATAGTTACAACCTGCGCCGATGCCGAGCTACTCGTTCTGCTTTCGGATATCGACGGTCTTTATACCGCCGACCCCCATAGGTGCAAGGATGCGGAGCTCATTCGGGAAATCGACACGCTAAGTGATGATATTATTGCACTTGCAGGCGGCAAGGGTAGCGAGAATGGTACAGGCGGTATGGTTACTAAATTGCAGGCGGCCAAAATCTGTATGGACGACGGACGAGATATGATAATAACCAATGGTGCAAACCCCGCCATTTTATATGATATAATTGAAGGGAAAGCGGTTGGAAGCCGTTTTATAGGAAAAAAGTAATGACTACTTATGAAATATTAAAGGGTGCCAAGGCGGCGGTGAAAAATGCTTTACTGCTTGATACCGCCACAAAAAACAATGCACTTTTTTCTATGGCAAAGGCGCTCGAGGATGATGCCGATGCTATTCTTTCGGCCAATAAAATCGATATCGATAAGGCGCGTGACAGTGTCAGCGAGGTTATGCTCGACCGATTAAGCCTTAATGCTGCACGCATAAAGGGTATGGCAGACGGCATACGCGAGGTTGCGGCATTACCCGACTGCGTCGGTGAAACCTTAACCGAATACGAGCGCGGCGGGCTTACCATCAAAAAGGTTTCAGCCCCCATTGGTGTTGTGGCTATTATTTATGAAAGCCGACCCAACGTGACCTCGGATGCGGCGGCGCTATCCTTAAAGAGCGGCAACGTTTGTGTCTTGCGCGGCGGTAAGGAGTCCTTTAATTCCAACAAGGCAATAGTTAATGCTATGCGAGAAGGTCTTAAAGCCTGCGGTTTACAAGAGGATTTCGTTAATTTAATTGAGGATACCACACGCGAGAGCGCTAAAGAAATTATGACGGCGACGGGTCTTGTTGACCTGCTTATCCCACGCGGAGGAGCCGGACTCATAAATGCCTGTGTTGAGGGTGCCAAGGTGCCCTGCATACAGACGGGTACGGGTATTTGTCATATCTACGTTGATAAGGATGCCAATTTGGATATGGCGCTTAATATTATCGACAACGCGAAAACAAGTCGCCCCTCGGTCTGCAATGCGGCGGAGGTCTGCCTAGTTGACACAAAAATTGCCGAAGAATTTTTGCCAAGGCTTAAAAAACGCTTGGTTGATGACAAAAAACAAAATGCTGCACACGCGGTTGAATTACGCCTTGATGGCGGTGCGGCAAAGCTTATCGACGGCGTTAAAGCAAATGAAAGCGATTTTGATACCGAGTTTTTAGATTATATTTTAGCGGTTAAGATAGTGGATGGTGTCGATGAAGCTGTCGAGCACATTTCACTTCATTCAACGGGACATAGCGAGGCGATTATAACCGATAACGAGGCTACCGCTAAGAAATTTATAGCGGCGGTAGATTCGGCGGCGGTATATGTAAATGCTTCAACCAGATTTACCGACGGCGGTGAGTTTGGACTCGGATGTGAAATGGGCATTTCAACCCAAAAGCTTCACGCACGCGGTCCTATGGGACTCAGAGAATTAAATACCTACAAGTACGTAATAACGGGTACAGGACAGGTAAGGTAGGAGAAAAATATGGCTATAATAGGTTTTATAGGTGCAGGTAATATGGGCGGCGCACTCGCTCGTGCGGCGGCTAAATGTAACGAAAATAAAATATTGCTTGCCGATAATGATGAGCGAAAGGCGGTAGCCTTAGCTGATGAAATATCGGCAACGGTTAGCACAAATATTGAAATTTGCAAAACGGCAGATTATATATTTTTAGGGGTTAAGCCTCAGGTTTTGCCTCAGGTTTTAGCCGAAATTTCGCCTGCGCTCGGCGGCAAAGACTTCACCCTCGTTTCAATGGCGGCAGGTGTTACCACCGAGAAAATAGCGGCGCTTTTGGGCTTCGATGCCCCCATTATAAGAATTATGCCCAATTTGCCCGTATCGGTGGGCGAGGGTATGATTTTATACACCTTAAATAAATTCGTCCATAAAACTAATGCCGATGCTCTTGTAAATGCGATGAGCTTTGCAGGTGAGTGGGACCAAATCGACGAAGCCCTTATAGATGCGGCATCGGCTGTTTCGGGTTGCGGCCCTGCATTTGCCTTTATGTTTGCAAATGCATTAGCAAAAGGCGGGGAGTCAAACGGACTACCTTATGATAAGGCATTAAAATATGCCGCACAAACCGTAAAGGGTGCGGCAGAAATGCTGCTGCAAGGCGGCGATGCCGAGCAACTTACCGATGCAGTTTGTAGCCCCGGTGGCAGCACAATAGAGGGTGTTAAGGTGCTCGAAAATGAGGATTTAAGCGGTATGGTTAATAAAACCGTCACCGCATCCTACAAACGAACAATTGAACTCGGTAAATAAAAAAATCAGGTCTTGCGACCTGATTTTTTATTATTCATCCTTACTATGTTTATTATATGGAACGTATTTAACCTTCCTACGCTTTTTGCGTCCTTTTAGGTTTAGATACACACAAGCGAGAATATATAGTAGTATGGCACCTATAACAATGCCGATAATAATTTTAAATACCTTTGATTTAAATATATTTTTTACAACGCGGCCTGCCTGTAAAAATACGTTTGATTTAATATTCTCTGCCGATATTAGATTTACCGTACCAATAACCTCGCCCGCGTAAATTACGTCGGCGGTGCCAAATACGTCACCCTTTTTAATTGGCGCATCAACGCTTTCGCTTTTTAGGTGGGGCTTGACTGTTATGGTCGACGAGTCGGCGCTCTTGGGCAAAATCTGTGTAATATTTTGTTGCGGATAAAGCTTTAAAAAATCGGTTTCCATTGAAAGTTCAACGGGAATTTCGGTGACGGGTTGCTTCATATCGAGTAGCGACTTGTATTCAAAATCGTTAAATGCCCAGCGGTAAAGGTTGCGGCTATCAACAAATTCGTTACGTCTGCCGCCCTCACCATTACAGCCCATTATAATGCAAAGGTAATTATATCCGTTATATGAGGCAGTGCTTACAACACAGCGGCCCGCTTCATCGGTAAAGCCGGTCTTAACACCCGAGGCATAGGTGTAGAAATAGTTGGTGGACGGGTCAATAAGGAAGTTGGTTGTTGATAAAATACGCTCGGGCGACTTATTGGTTTTAGCCATATAGTAGCGCACAGTCGAGGTAATTTCCTTAAAAACGTCAAATTTAAGCGCATGCTTTACAAGAATTGAGATATCTCTTGCCGTTGTGTAGGTGTCATCATCGTGAAGTCCAACGGGGTTGCCAAAGCTTGAATTCTTCATACCAAGCTCATTTGCTCGCTTGTTCATCATATTCATAAAGGTTTCGGTATCGCCGCCGACGTACTCTGCTATTACGTAGGCAACGTCGCCGCCCGATGATACAAGCAGGCAGTAAAGCGCTTGACGCACCGTCAGTTTTTCGCCCTCGCGAAGTCCTATGACACTGGCGCCTGTACCCATAATTGCCGTCAATGTCGTATCACTCACCGTTATGGTTGTTTTATCAAGGTCGTCGCCCTTTTCAAGCACGAGCACCGCCGCCAAAATCTTGGTGAGCGATGCAGGATACATTTTTTTGTCGGCATCTTTTTCGTACATTATCTGGTTAGTGTCAAGGCTTATAAGCATAGCCGCCCTTGCGTTAAGCTCAAAGCCGCTAATTTGAAAAGCCGACACTATATTTGAGGAAAATATTGCAAATATCAATATAAATGTTATAATATATTTATATAGCTTCTTAAACATTTCATAGCTCCTAAGTTTATTTATAAAATAATTATACATTATGTAGAGCAAAAAAGAAAGAATAAATATTAAAAAAGGCGGTGAAAAATTTGATATATATTACGGGCGATATGCACGGCGCAGAGGAGCGACTGTATACGCGAGATTGGTTGCGTCTTAAAAAGGGTGACATACTAATCGTTTGTGGCGATTTTGGTTATCTTTGGAACGGCGGCGAGAAGGAAAAAGAATATATCGAATATTTGGGTAGCCGCAAGTTTACCGTCGCCTTTATCGACGGCACACACGATAACCTCGATATGATTAACTCTTGCCGTACAACCTATTGGAAGGGCGGTATGATACACCGCATAAGCGGCAATTTAATTCATCTTATGCGCGGTCAGATTTTTAATATCGACGGCACCCGTATATATACCTTTGGCGGAGGGGAGAGCACCGATAAGGATATGCGCATACAAAATAATCTTTGGTGGAAGGAAGAAATACCCTCACCTGAGGAGATGACCGAGGGTGCAAAAATCCTTGACGAGTGCGGCAGACAGGTCGATTATATAATCACCCACGAACCACCGTCACTTGTAAAAAGCGCAATGCTTTTCCGTTGGGGACTTGCCGAGCGCGTAAATAAGCTCAACGGATATTTTGAGGAAATTGACGAAATGTGCGAGTATAAACACTGGTTTTTCGGCTCGCTTCACGAAGACCGAAAGGTAACGCCGAAGCACACCTGTGTCTTTAAAAAATTCCTTCGAATTGATAAATATTAAAAGTTACAGAATAGAAACTGTACATTTTTAGTATTATATGGTAAAATATATATGTATTTACTTTGTGATAAAAGGAGATAAATATGCTTAATACAGAAAGATTGTGTCTTGGTTGTATGAACGATAACGGTGGAGAGAAGATTTGTTCAATCTGCGGTTTCGATAATTCGGCACAAAACGATGCTGAATATTTACCACTCGGCTTCTGGATAAAGGACAGATATTTGGTTGGACGCGTAACCGAGCATAACGGCGAGGGCGCCACCTATGTCGGCTGGGATAACAAAGAGGACGCCATAGTTAATATTCGTGAATATTATCCCAAGGGTGCGGCAAACCGCAATGCCGACGGTACCGTTCAAATAGCCGTTGGCAGTGAGTTCACCTTTAACGAGGGTATTATGAGCTTTTTGGAGCTTAACCGTAAAATAGCATCCCTTGTAGGACTACCTTCGTTGTTTACTACCGTTGAGGTGTTTGAGGAGGGCGGCACAGCCTACAACATAACCAAGGCGGTGCAGGGCATAACCCTTCGCGAATTCTTA
This sequence comes from Oscillospiraceae bacterium, assembly GCA_015066295.1. Lineage (GTDB taxonomy): Bacteria > Bacillota > Clostridia > Oscillospirales > Acutalibacteraceae > SIG565. The sequence goes on along the minus strand of SVOR01000004.1, from coordinate 34,307 downwards.
ATTCGCAACGGCGGTGACTTAAAGTGGGAGCAGGCTCGTCCGCTATTCCTACCGCTTATAACAACGGTTGCCGCTTTGCACGAGGCAGGCATTATACATAGAGGTATTTCACCCGATACCATTTTTGTCGGACGCGACGGCAAGCTTCGTCTTACCGATATCTGCATACGCTCGGTGCGTATGTCAAACAGCAATTTGGCGATACAACTGTTCCCGGGCTTCTCGGCACTCGAGCAGTACGGCTATGATATTCAGTATCGCGACGGCAAATATACCGACGTTTACGGTATGGCGGCAACGCTTTTCCGCGTGCTTATGGGCAAGGCGCCACTCGACGTGCCCGAGCGCGTTTCTAACGATAATATGCAAATTCCCGCACGCTATGCCGACGTGCTTCCCAAGTACGTTTTAGCAGCGCTTGCTAACGGCCTTCAGCTAATGCCGCAGGATAGAATTCAGGATATGGATAGCTTCCGCATTGCATTAACACCCGTGTCGGGAGATGCAACGGTTGCCTTTACACCTGTCGCAACACCGACACCTGCAGCTCCAACTCCAAAGGCAGAGCCCGTTAAGTCGGTTGCAACACCTAAGCCACCCGTAGCGGCACAGCCTGTAAGAGAGCCTAAAAAGGTAAATCCCGCCGTTACGTCATCTATAATAACGGCGCTTGTACTTATTATTATTGCGGTAATTCTGTATTTTGCACTTGGTCTTGGCGATAAGCTTGGCATCAACAGTGGCAATTCATCAACCGCCCCAACCTCATCGGCACCGACCGATACCTCATCGGTTGGAAGCTCGCCCGATTCTAACGAAAAGCTTTATCAGGTGCCCGATTTAATCGGCAAAAAGTTCACCGACGTTATAGCTAATACCGATTATACAACCCTCTTTAAGTTTGAGGTTGTTTCTAAGGAATATAATGCCGAGCATGAGCGTGGTTGTATAATTAAGCAGGAAATCACCCGCGAGCAGACCGCACCAAAGGGCACCACAATAAAGGTTGTTGTAAGCCTTGGACCGAGAACTGTTAAGATACCCGCATCCATCATCGGCAAAACCTATGATGAGGCGGTTATTGAGCTTATGAAGCTTGGTTTCGATTTTAATAACATCGAAAAGCTTGAGGTTTACGACCCAACCAAGCCGTCAGGCGTTGTAATTGAGGTTGAGCCCGGTACGGGCAAGGTCGACCTCGATTCAGGAATTATTCTCAGAGTAAATTCCTACACACCGCCAAGTGAATCAGATGGTACAGATACACCCGAACAGTAATATAAAGAGCCGACATTCGTCGGCTCTTTAAAATTCTATATAAAAATCCAAAATCTTAAATGAGTTGTCACCCAGTTCTATGGCGTGTGTATATTCGCCATAGCTTATTCGCCTTATATTTACGTAGGCCTCACAAACACCCCAGCAAAGCAGTGTTAGGTTACCTATTATAATAAGACACCAAAAAAAGCAACGAAAAAAGCGTTTCATTTTATTTCATCGTATTTAAAAGACTAACAAGTGCCTTAGCGGCATATTTTGCGCCACGCTTTGCTTCGTCGAGTGTGTTAACCTCGGTGCCAACCTCAAGCAAAATTGAACCTACCGTTAAATTCTGATTATATTTTCCGCTGTTAAGCGTCAAAGCGCGTGCGAGTCCCGGATACGCAACCTCCAATTTCTGTTGGTATTTAAGTGCGAAGCTAAGATTTTCCTTCCAATTTGGGTATCCTGTGATACCACCCGTCTGACTGCCCATTACAAGCATTACCTGTGCGGCATTTTTACCGTCAATCTTAACAACGGGGCGCACCTTTTCCTTATTATTACCCGTTATGGAATCTCTATGTATATCAATTACAACCTTAATTGACGGATATGCCTTTAGGTCGGCCTTGACGGTTGCGGCGCTACGGGTATAGCTTCCCGTATATGCGGGGTAATCGTGCACCGTAGTATCGTGAATAACACCGATGCCTGCCGCCGTTAATTCCTGCTCAAATACGTTGCCTACCGCAATCATATTTTTGTTTTTATCCCGCGAGCGTGCGGCATCGTCCTTGGTGTAATAATCTCTGTCCTCCATCATAAAGCTTTCGGTGGTGTGGGTGTGCATAATAAGCACCTGCGGTTTCCCGTTTTTTTGTATCTTAAAGGATGATTTCTTTTGCAAGAGGGAAGACACGTTTATATTGGTGCCGATGTTGTTTTTTACGTAGACCTTATTATATTTTGTGTTAGCAGTGTAAGGGCTAATAAATTTTTCGGTCACAACACCTATTGCCTGTCCGTCGGTCGATGCAGGCTTGCTTGAGGTTACAGTTTCCTTTTTAGAGGATGAGTTGTCTTTATTATTTTTGTCGTCGTTTTTGTCGGTGGTTGCTTCGTTTTTGACTACCGACTCGGTGTCTAAAAAAGGGGCGATGCTCTCGCTAGTTACAGGCAAAGCCAACGTCATATAACTTAAAAAGCCTTGAGAAGCGGTATAGATACCCGCAAGCAAAACACAAAAAATTAGGAAATAGCCCTTAAATTTCATTATATATCACCAATATTATGGTATGATTTTAAGCAAAATTTTATTCTTTAATACTAATGTTAATTAAAATGAAAAAAAGTGTTGCATTTTAAATTAAAAAGTGGTAATATACTATTACGTGAGAATTTTTGAGGAGGTGCGACAATGCCGAATATTAAATCTGCAAAGAAACGTGTTCTTGTTAGTGAGGCTAACAATCAGCGCAATAAGGCTTATCGTTCAGCGCTTAGAACAGCAGTTAAGAAGGCTGACGCTGCAATCGCTAACAACGATGCTGACGCTGCCGTAGCAGTTAAGGCTGCAGTTAAAAAGATTGATCAGGCTGCTTCTAAGGGTATTCTTCATAAGAATAACGCAGCACACAAAAAATCAGCTTTGGTTAACCGTTTAAACAAGGCTAATGCGTAAGTAAAATTTAAACCACGGGCTTCCCGTGGTTTTTTGCTTTTTAAAAGAGGGTGTGCAGGCTAACGCCGCAGTATTCCTTCATTTCTATAAATTTTAGTTTTAAAACCTCACACTCGGCCAAGAAGTGCGCCTCGTTTTCCTTGTTTGCAAAGGACGAAAGCTGCGCTACCGTTTCATCAACCTCTTCGACAGTATCGTGATTTATAAATGCCGACAGCATACCGCGCTTTTCTTGCCAAACGCGAGCGAGAGCAGCGCTTTTTTCTTTTGCAACGTCATAATCCTTTTGTTTTAATGCCGTCACACACTCGCTAAGCTCTTGCTGAAAGCTTCGATATGAATTACCGACTATAAGCGTGGCGGTAACACAAAGGGATGCAAGGAATATTATCAGTATAATGGCGGCAAAAAGTCTTTTCATCTATTTCTCCTTAATTACTATGTTGCAATTTCCGTATTGGTCCAAGGTCATTAAAAGCAGCTCCTCGGGTCTTGTGTGCCGCATACCCGCTAATTCCCGTATCTCTTTTTCACTTAGTTTCAATTCTTTTAATGCTTCAGCAACTATTTTGCCGTCCGAAACAACGGGTAAGGGCAGACCGTCCTTTTTTATTTGTATTTTCATATCCTTAGGGGTTATGGGACGATGCTCGGGCTTTAGAATTACGCTTAGGCTTCCGTTCACCTCAAGCACCGCAAACGAAACGGTGCTAATATCAAAAACGTCTTGTCCACGCAGCAGTTCAACCAAATCCACGACGGTCAGTCGCACCTGTTTCATCGCCTTTTGGTCGATTTTGCCGTCCTTAATAATAATAACCGATTTACCGCTTAGTATTTTATGAAGCGACATATATTTCATTGTTAATACGGACATTATTATTTCAACTATTACCAGCATAAAAATTGCTACAACGCCGTTAAGTACCGGTTGGTTGGCGTCCTGTAACGGTATAGCGGCAATTTCGGATATTAAAAGAGTGACAACCAATTCATTGGGTTGCATATCGCCAATTTGCCTTTTCCCCATAAGGCGAATTGCTACCGTTACAAATAAATATAAAATAGCAGTACGAATAATAGTTACAAGCAAAAAAATCACCACACGTTTATTATGTGTGGTGATTTAATTATTTATCCATATTTTTAATATTGTAGGAAAGCGTCATTAGATTATCGCCAAAATGTACGTTTTCAACAACGATGCCTTCATATTTAAGTGCTAAATCATAATGACTGAAGTTAAGAAAACCCTTAATGCCAAGCTTAATAAGGTGGTCGGCAATATCGGGCACAGCGGTTTTTGGTATGCACAGTATTGCGGCCTCGGGCTTGTTTTCGCGGCAAAAGTCATCCAACGTGTTGGTAGAGCGAATGGGTATGTTGCGAATTACGTTGCCAACAAGCGACTCCTTACTGTCAAAAAGACCTATAAGCGAAAATCCCTTTTCTTCAAAATTAAGGTGTAGCGTAATGGCTTTACCTAAATTACCAAGACCAATAAGTATTGCCTTTTTGGGTCTGTCAACACCCAAAATTGCACCAATCTCATCTCTGAGAATATCGGTGTTGTAGCCGTAGCCCTGCTGACCAAAACCACCAAAGCAGTTGAGGTCCTGACGAATTTGGCTTGCCGTAAGTCCCATTCTGCGACTTAGCTCTGCCGACGAAATACGCTTAATGCCTGAGTTTGAAAGCTCACCCAAAAATCTATAATATCGCGGCAACCTTTTAATAACGTAAGGGGATATGCCTTTGTTATTCATTAACCGCACCTTCCTTTAACAAAATTTTTCACATCTACATTATCATACAAAAAAGGATAATTGTCAACAAGAAAAATTTTTTCAAAAAACTATTGACATTTTTAAAAGGTATGGTATAATAAGATTGTAAAAAGTAGTAACCATTACTATTTTTGAGGTAAAATTTATGAGAAACTATTCAAAACAAAGGGAAGTAATAGTTGAAGTTTTACGCTCGACCGATACTCATCCAACGGTACAGTGGGTTTACGAAAAATGCCGAGAGAAATTACCAAAAATCAGCCTCGGCACAGTTTACCGAAATCTTACCGAGCTAAAAAAGGACGGCGACGTGCTTGAGCTTTCGGTGGGCGACGGCTTTCAGCATTACGATGGTGATACAAAAGAGCATATGCACTTTTACTGTCACAACTGCGGCGCTATATTAGACTGTGAGGTGCCAAAAAACAATCTTAAAGACTTTTTGCAGAATAAACTTGGCTGCGAGGTCGATTTAAGCGGATATGTTTTTAGTGGTCTTTGCAGTTCTTGTATAAATACAAATAATAAATAATTTATTTTTAGGAGATGTTTTTATGAAAAAGTTCGTTTGTACAATTTGCGGTTATACCCACGAGGGTAATGAGGCTCCCGACAAGTGCCCCATCTGCCAGGCACCGGCATCTAAGTTTCAAGAGCAGGCTGGCGAAAAGACCTGGGCTGCCGAGCACGTTGTAGGTGTTGCTAAGGGCGTTGATGAAAGAATTTTAGCAGGTCTTCGTGAGAACTTCATGGGTGAATGCACCGAGGTTGGTATGTATCTTGCAATGGCACGCGTTGCTCATCGTGAAGGCTATCCTGAAATCGGTCTTTATTGGGAGAAGGCAGCCTATGAAGAGGCAGAGCATGCAGCAAAATTTGCAGAGCTGCTCGGCGAGGTAGTAACCGACTCTACCAAGAAAAATCTTGAAATGCGTGTTGACGCTGAAAACGGCGCAACACTCGGCAAATTCGAGCTTGCAAAGCTTGCTAAAGAGTTAAATCTTGATGCTATTCACGATACAGTACATGAAATGGCACGTGATGAGGCTCGACACGGAAAGGCATTTGAGGGACTTCTCAACCGCTATTTCAAATAAGCGAAAAACCGCATAAATAAAGGATTTATAAGTATTTTACGCCAACAGGCACGGATTTTGTTCCGTGCCTGTTTTTATATAATTGTGGGATTTTAGGTGGGATTTAAAATTTCTATAAATTACGAAAAATATACCCTGTGGGATTGCAAGTGGGATTTTTAGTATATAAATAAACAAATTTTCAAAAAAATCTTAAAAGCATTGCTAAATGTAGCATATTGTGGTATACTGTTTATGCTACAAACTCACATTTAAATAGAATATTGTGCCTTCACATCGTTTTGAATGGGGAATAATACTTTTGTAAAAAAGTATATTTCCTCTTTTTACCCTATTCTCCAAGCGATTGAAGGTAGTGTGAGTGTGTAGCAACATTTAGGGGAATATATTTTTTATGGTGTATTCTCTCAATGGGGATACACCTTTTTTTGTTTTGGGGATATTTATGAGGAATAAAACCGTTTGTTTTACAGGGCATAGAAAAATACCTCACGCAGAACGCAATATAATTGCCGACCGATTAAAAACAATACTTATACAACTTATAAATGACGGATATTGTTATTTCGGTTGTGGCGGTGCGTTGGGTTTTGACACCATAAGCGCACAGGCAGTTTTAGACCTAAAAAGCCAATATCCACAAATCAAACTTATACTTGTTTTGCCGTGTTTAGCACAGACAAAAGGGTGGAACGCTGACGACGTGCGTATGTATGAATATATAAAGGGGCTTGCTGACAAGGTAACATATACCTCTGAAAACTACTTTAACGGTTGTATGCAGAAACGTAATCGGCATTTAGTAGACCACAGTAGCGTGTGTATATCTTACCTAACCGAAGAAAAGGGCGGAACTTTTTACACCGTCAACTACGCCAAAAAAAACGGACTTAAAATAATAAATGTAGCAACATAAATACTTGCACCTTGTAATCATTATAAATTTATGATAAAATAATTAAAAAAATAAGGGGAGTAAAAAATGATTTGTAAAAAATGCGGTACGGAATTTGAGGGTAATTTTTGCTCCAAATGTGGAGAAAAAGCAACAACAAAGTGTAAAAAATGCGGCGCAGAGTACATAGGGGATTTTTGCACTAATTGTGGAACGAAAAATATTCAACCAAAAAAACTGTTAGGATTTCGTTCTAATAAAGCTTGGAAAAAAGTTTTATCTATAATTTATTTAGTTTTCACAGGATTAGCTATATTGGGGAGTGTTACGTCTATAGCCTCAATGAGTGATTTTGTTACAACTCTTAGTATGATAATAAGTATGTTAGTACCATACATATTTTTATCTAACTTTAAATTTAGAAAGAAAATCCCTTTATTTAATAAGTATAACGCAGGTATGAGTGCTCTTGGTTTATTTTGTGTATATATCGCGATTGCCATAATTTTTTCTATTTTAAATCCTGCAAACTTTTGTGAACATAAATGGGTTGAGAAAGAAAATGTTAAACCCACTTGCACGGAACAAGGACATATTAAATCACATTGTGATTTGTGCGATACTGACAACACAGAGTATATAGATAAGTTGGAGCATACTTTTGAAATTGTTGAAGATACCGCAGAAAAGACTGTGAAAAAATGTTCTGTTTGTGGTGAAACAACAACAGATAAAAAGCAGGTTGAAAAAGAAAATTCTACAACAGATAAGAATAGCAATGAAAATACCACAACAGAAAGCAAGGTTGAAAAGCACAAGCACAAATATAGCAAATCCACTTGTGATAAACCTGAAACTTGTAGTTGTGGCGAAGTTAAAGGTGAGCCTTTAGGTCATACGACCGACTGCGGTATATGTTCCCGTTGCGACAAGGAATTCAGAAAACAATCGCCTGTAACTATTTTAGATTGGTGTCATAACATTGACTATGTAGGTGGCGTTGAGTGGAATTTCAGAATAAGAAATAATACCGACAAACAAATTAAATATGTTACATTAAAGTGGAGTTGTTATAATGCTGTCGGCGACCAAGTTTATGATAGCATAGGTTGGGATCCCTATGTTAGCGTAAAATTCACAGGACCTTTGAATGCACACGCAACAACAGACACAAAACGAAATATGACAAAATTCTACAATAATACTGTAAGCACCTATAAAATGAATAAAATTGTTGTAGAGTATATGGACGGAACAACAGAAGAAGTAACGCAATACCACGATAATATAATTGGATAAAAAGAGGTTTTACGCCTGCACGAAAGTGTGGGCGTATTTTTTTTGCATTTTTTCAAAATTGATAGTTTTTTGCCCTGCTCGAGATTTCAAATAAACATATAATATTTTCAAATTCTATACTGATATATGCCTTTTGCCTACAGAACACCGTTCTGTTTACCGAGCTTGTAAAAGGTATTAACATAACGACCACACATAGAAAGGAAACTGAAAATGCAAAGAACATACAGAGAGCGCAAATACATTTGTGGGGACTACATAGAGGTGGCTATATATCCTGTTTACACCCAAACGAGAGGAAGAAGCCAAAAGAAGAAGCCGACAAGAGAGGTGCAACAGCGACTAAATCATAGACACGCCACTGACCGTCTGCGTAGGCTTCTGCATACGAATTTTAACCCAAAAGACCTTTTTGTAACCCTCACCTTTAACGAGGACAGCCTACCCGAAACGGTTGCCGACTGTCAAAGGGTGGTGCAGAACTACTTGCGCCGAGTAAAGCGAAAATATGCAAAAGCAGGGCTTGAGCCAAAATACATATATATCATTGAGTATGGCGAGGAACACCAACGCCTACACGCCCACCTTGTAATCAGCGACGGCTTGAGCAGGGACGAGCTTTCGGCTCTTTGGGGACAGGGGACTGTTTCAGCCGATCGTCTGCGCTTTGAAGCTGACGGCTTGACTGCTCTTGCTGTGTACCTAACAAAAGGCAAGGACGACGAGGACGACCGCCTGACTTTTAAGCGGTGGTGTGGTAGCCGAACCCTTGAACAGCCGACGATCACTGAGCGCGACGGTCGTATCTCGCATAAGAAAATGATTGATTTCTGCGAAAGGGACACCGACAGCGCAATATACCTTGAAACCCATTTTAACGGCTTTGAAACGGTCGAAAATAGCCTTGATTACTGCGAGGACACATACGGCGGTCTATACCTGACGGCACTTTTACGGCGTTTGCCGACAAAAAAAGACCTGCCGTTCTCGGCAAGTCCTGATTGGTTAGATTTCTAAATCAAAGGTTTGTTCCTCATAGTCAATATAAGGCTCTGCGCCCTGTGTATAGATTTCTGCAATTTCTCGGTCGCGTTCCGTAACTTTCGCCTGTAAAAGCATATTTTCAGTTTTCAGGCGTTTAATTTCTGCCTCTGCCTCGATACAGCGTTTGTAAATTGCAGTTTGCGAGGTTTCGCGCTTTAGCTGTGCGCCGAGAGTTTGCAATTTCTCATAATTCTGCTTTATCCTTGCAGGACAGCTAACAGCTTCAACCAAGTCATTAAGCACATTTTCGTCAATCGTTACCTCTGCAAACGGCTCTTTAACGCCGTTTACCCTTTTATAGCGCACTTTACGGCGCAAGATTTTCGGCGTGAGGTCTTTCGAAAAAGCCTCGCGCATGGCTTCCTCTATGCTTAACTCTGCTTTTACAGTTTCAAGCCTTGCTTTCATACTTTCAATGCTTTCATTTAGGTCTATGACCTGATTTAAGTCTAAATTTTCCATAATCATACCTCTCTTTTTATCGGGTGCGGTCGGAGTGTTCAGCTTCCTGACGTTCCCTAAATTTTTCTTTTATAAAGTTGCAAAATCTCTGCCATACCCCAATACGTCGCATAAATTCCTCTTGTTCGTGTAGGTCTTGATAGGCGCGGTCAAGGTTGTCGGTAAGCTGTTTGGCAACCGCTTCTTTCTCTCTTGCTTTGCGTTCTGCCGTTTCAGCTCTTTCTGTCAGGTCGGACACAATTTTGTCCCTGCTGACCTCTTGCCAAAGCTGTTTGCCGTAGCGCTGCAGTTTATCAAAAGCCGTTTTTATGCCGATTGTGAGTTTTGCGCGTTCCTTCAGCCAATCAAAATCGGTTTTCTTGATTTTGACCTTTTCGGCTTCGACCACCTGACCCCTGTGGGTGCGCTCGGGTACTGCTTCGGCTTCGATGTCGATTTCAACCTCGTTAAAACTGTCCTGAATAACTTTTGATATGCCGTTTTGGTCTCGCAGGGTGTTGCGCTCTGCCGTCAGCTCGGCAACGTTCTTTTGCAGTTGTTCGCACTTGTAAACAAGAATGTCCCTGTGCTTTTGGCTTGGGTTTTTGACCTCACGATCAATCTCGATATTTCCGTTTCTCTCGCAGAGGGCATAAAATGTTTCGCGCAGTTCGTCCGAAAAAGTCATTAAGGGGTTGTTGTATCGGCTCAATGGCTTGTCAGGGTTTGGGCGTTCAATTCCCATTTCTTGAAAGCCTTGATTTTGATTTGGGACAGAGTACCCGAAACGGTCGCGCCCCATTATTGTGTAACGGCAATGCCCGTGGATTACGGCTTCATCCTTATGAATAGAGAGGGACAATATTTTCAGGTTGTCCCCATATTTTGCCCTCAATCCATCTATAAGCTGAAAAGCCGATACGGTCAAAATCCGTTCACGTTCCTCGGGTGCAATATCGGTGTGCATATTGCCGAGCTGTAAAATAGTTTCAAGTGGTGCAGTCTTTGGGGTAGCATACACCTCTGCAACCGTTTTACAGCGGTCTGCGTGTGCCTCTGCTTTGTAGCGTTGATTTTTGGCTTCCTGACCTTCGCCGTAATAAATTTCATACTGCGAAATTTCAAAAGCCTTTGAGTCGAAGCTGTCGCATTTTTCGATACTGCCGTCTGCTAAAAACTTGAAATTCAAGTTTTGCGCTGTTCGGTCGTGGTCGATATGCCCCTCGACCGCCCTTGTTTCTTGGCGCGTGTTGTGGTTAGCGTTAAAGACGCGCCCTGCGTTTGTTGTCCTGCCGTTTCTGATTGTTGCTTTCATTTTTGACATTTTATCACCGCCTTTAACCCTAAAGTAGAAGACGTAAAACGGAGTCGATAAATGGTACACAGTACCATTTTCGACACGCAAATGTCTGTGCTCTATCGGGGCATTGCCCCTGCCGAGAGCTTCCCCATACCCGAAATTTGCAAATAAAAAATACCCTACAAAAGCAGGGTATTTCCTATTTCTAAAATGTATACATTTCATCAAGCAATTTTCGGGTACGTTCGGTCAAACTGTCATTATCGGTGCTTATATAGTATTTTTTGGTTGTGTCAATTTTCTTATGACCCATCATATCCATAAGCATATACATACTGACATTTTGAGCCGCGCAATTACTTGCGTAGGTGTGGCGTAAATAATGGTATTTGAAATCCTTATACTTGACAGGCACGATTTCGTCTAAGTGAATGCCTTTTTTAGCTCTCGCTTGTCTTTCGGCTTCAGCGTGAAGCAAAGGCGTGATTTTCTTAGACCAATATTTCATTGAATTTACCGTCAGCAATTCGCCGTTTTTTTTGCGATTGACGAAATCACCACCGTCAATCCAACAGTCAGCAACCTCGTCATAAACACGCTCGGTATTTCGGTAGGCGTTGCCTAACACCTTTTTTTGTTGTGTTTGCAAAGAATTTTGAAAATCAAGTTCGGCATACAATTCTTCAGGAATTAGAACTGTACGAACACTTTTAAGCGTTTTGACAGGGCAAAGCTTAATTTGTCCGTTTTCATACTGCATTTGTCGGCTGATTTTCATTGTTCTATTATTCCAATCAATGTCCTGCCACCGCAGACCGAAGCACTCGCTAATTCTAAGTCCTGCATAAAGACCAAGATAAAAAGCAAGTTTTAAGTTTCCGTCCTCGCTTTCAAATGCCTTTTTGATAATTTTTAATTCACTATTGTTAAATGTAACGGCATCTTCGTCAGCCTTTGTATAATCCTCTTGTGTCATTTCGGGCATTGTCAAGCGTTTTCCTTTGGTGGCAAACATTCTTAAATATCGGTCAGGATCGATAACTTCCATTCGATCGGCGTGTCCAAACAAAAGATAAAAGAATTTTAAAAATCCTTCGGTGTACTTATATGATTTGGATTTGTAAAGATTGACAAGAAAGGTATCAAGCTCTATAATAGTAATAGAGTTAATATCACGATTAGCAAATACAGGCGAGATATGATTTTGCCACATACTGTCTTGCTTTCGTAAGGTGGCAGGTGCTTTCTTTTTGGCTTCTGTATCAAGATAATTGTCGTAAACGTCTTGCAGAGTAACAATTTTTTGCTTAGGTGCATTATCCTCAGGATTGGCTCTTATTCTTGCCTCGTGTTCTTTCTTTGTCTCAAAAGCCTGTCTTGCAGTTAAAAACGGATTGCCCCGACTGTCCTTTTTAATGCGAGTATCTTTTACGCTACCGTCAGGCAGTTTGATTTTAATTCTGTATGTCCACGAACCGTCTGTATTTTGGGTAACACCTGTATATTTTGCCATAAAAATCCCCCTTTTCTGCCTCAATTATAGCTCAAGGATGGTGGGATTTCAAGTGGTATTTTTAAAATTTAATATCTGAAATTCCCTTATTTAAAGCGGTTTTGACATAGTTTCGTGACGAGGCTCGCCACGGCAAGGCATTTGAGGGACTTCTCGCAAGATACTTTGGTTAATATATTGTTGAAAAAACTTTTCGGATGTGCTATCATTTTGGTAGCACATCTTTTGTTTTAAGAGAGTTGATTTTATGAGTAGTTTATTTAAAAGCAAACCAAAAAATATTATATTGATTTCTTTTACGGCACTTTATACAATATTGCATATTTTAAATATGGCTTTGGTTCCAGAAATTATATGGTTTGATGCTCAGCCAAGCAATCTTAATTTAGCTTTTAGGTATTTTGTGCCTGCGATAACCCCTATTTTAATTTTGTTATATATGCTTTTTTTAAAGAAGGAATTTAAATTTAAAGGTTATATTCTTCCGGTTGCATTTGCAGTGAAAATCATTGGTGCAGGTATTTATTGTTATGATAGTGTTTTATATCCACGCTTCACATTAGGCGTAATATTAGGCATTATATGTTCATTTCTAATATTAGTTGCTACCGTCTTTATGTTTATAGGAACACTTTCAAATTTTAAATATATTACCTTTTTAAAATATGGGTCAATTAGCTACGCGGCTTTATTGATTATTGCGCTAATTGTAGATAGCATAGTTTTTAAGGCAATAAGCATGTCATTTGATTTTTTAGGTTTAACAGATATAGGTTTACCTGTATTTGTAGAAACATTGATTGCTACATTACCATATATAGCCATATTTATTTTAACTCTAAAAAAGAAAGACTAAATTTAAGACCGCGGAAGTTTTCTTCCGCGGTCTTTTTTTATTCTGCCTTAATTTTTTCAATGAAATATCTACCCGTCTGCTCCATAAATTTAAGGGCGGTGGGCAAAAAATCGTCGGGCACGTTGCGTAAAAAGTTATCGGTTTCAAAGGTCATATCACCCGTGTAGTCAATATCCTTTAATCCCTCAATAAAGGGGTCAAAATTGGTTTTTGACATAAAGGGCAGGGTGTGCTGGTCGTTTAAATAATCGTTATCGTGTAGGTGTATTGCCTGTAAACGCTCGTGACCGAGTGTGGTAATTGCCTCGTACATAGGCTCATCAACGAGTCCTAAATGACCGATATCAAGGCAACCGACAATCCACTCACTGCCGACGGCATCAATATAACGGCTGAATTCCTCAGCGTGCGAGCAGGGGGCGTGGACAATTTTATTGGTGCCGGGCACGCGTTGCCACATATTTTCGGTGGCAATCTTAATGCCGAATTTTTCACAGTAGGGCACAAGGCGTTTGTAAAAATCGACGTTCATTTTAAATAGCTCAAATTTATTATTTGCGTCCGAATATCTTAAATGTTGTTTTGGGTGAACAACAATAATTTTAGCACCAAGAATAGCGGCAATTTCCATAGCCTTTACTATAAGCTCAAAACGTTCTTCATCCCACTTTTCATCCCCCTTGCTTGATGGGTAGGGTGCGTGCGACTGATTACAAACAATACCCAAATTATCAGCAAATTTACGTAATTTTTTAGCAACCGATACGTAATTTTCACAATTAAGTGCGTAGTCGGCGTCGACAAGTCTTGTAAGAGAAATATCATAAGCATCAAAGCCGGCTGCGGCTATCAATTCAATGGCCTTTTCATCTCCGAATTTTTTGCTTAAAGGGAGCGTTAGTGTTGAAAGGAGCATAAAATCACCTCGCGTATTTTTTATAATTATACTACCGCCAAAACCCTGTGTCAAATGTTATTAAGGTCTTGAATAAAGTAATTCGGTATGATATAATACTTAAGATAACGCTCTTATTGGGGGAAAGAAAATGCTGGATATTAAATTTTTGAGAGAGAATCCCGAAATTGTAAAAGAAAATATCAAAAAGAAGTTTAAGGACGGTAAATTACCGCTCGTTGATGAGGCTATCGAGTTAGACTCAGCGAAGCGTGCTGCACAAAACGAGGCTAACGACCTTCGTGCTAATCGCAACAAGGTCAGCAAGCAGATAGGTATGCTAATGGCTCAGGGCAAGCGCGACGAGGCTATGGATATGAAGAAGTTAGTATCCGAGCAGGCCGACCGTCTAAAAGAGCTTGAAGAGCAGGAAAACGAGCTTACCGCAAAGCTAAATCAGGTAATGATGAAGATTCCTAATATCATCGACGAAAGCGTTCCGATAGGCAAGGACGATAGCGAAAACGTTGAGGTTCAGCAGTACGGCGAGCAGACAAAGGTTGATTTTGAGATTCCTTACCACACCGATATTATGGCGCATTTCTGCGGCATTGATAAAGAGGCGGCAGGCCGCGTTGCAGGTGAGGGCTTCTACTACCTTATGGGTGATATTGCACGCCTTCACAGTGCAGTGCTTTCCTATGCGCGCGACTTTATGATAGATAAGGGCTTTACCTATTGCATACCGCCCTTTATGATTCGCTCAAACGTTGTTACAGGCGTTATGAGCTTTGAAGAAATGGATGCTATGATGTATAAAATTGAGGGCGAGGACCTCTACCTTATCGGTACAAGCGAGCACTCAATGATAGGTAAGTTTATTGATACCATTACACCCGAAACCGCTCTACCGCTAACACTCACCAGCTATTCGCCCTGCTTCCGTAAGGAAAAGGGCGCCCACGGTATTGAGGAACGCGGTATTTACCGTATTCATCAGTTTGAAAAGCAGGAAATGATAGTTATCTGCAAGCCTGAGGAGAGTATGGAATGGTTTAACAAGATGTGGAGCTATTCGGTTGAGCTTTTCAGAAGTATGGATATACCCGTACGCACACTTGAGTGCTGCTCGGGTGACCTTGCAGATTTAAAAATTAAGTCATACGACGTTGAGGCTTGGAGTCCCAAACAGCAAAAATATTTCGAGGTTTGCTCTTGCTCAAATTTGGGTGACGCTCAGTCACGCCGACTCGGTATTAGAATTAAGGGCGAGGACGGTCAAAAATATCTACCCCATACCCTTAATAACACCGTTGTTGCACCGCCCCGTATGTTAATTGCCTTCCTTGAGAATAATCTTGATTTCGACGGTAAGAACTACACAATACGTATTCCTGAGGCGCTAAGACCTTATATGGGCGGCAAGGCCGAAATTAAATCAAACAACTAATTAAAAACGCTTGTACTTCATAGTACAAGCGTTTTCTTTTTTATAGTATTTGTGCTAATGCCACAATTACGGGCATTGTTAAAATTGAAAATAGAGTTGTAAGCGACGTGATTTTCGAGCCGAGCTGTGCATCCAACCCGTATTTTGTAGCAAACATTACGGGTGCCGCCGCACTTGGCGCACTCGCCGCAATGGTGCAGGCTATAAGCGGTAAACCGCGTACACCGAGTAAAATCATAATACCAAGGGATAATAGCGGCATAAATATAAGTCGCAACACACCCGGCAGATACACTCTTTTATCGTTAAAGAGCTCAATAAAGGGGAAGGTCGATATGTTAAATCCTATTATAATCATAGGAAGTGGTGTGTTAAGATTACCAAGTCCCGATACGGCATCGGCAATAAATGTTGGCAGCTTAATGCTAAAGGCATAAAGTAAAACCGACACAATTACGCTAATAATGGTTGGATTAAGCAGTATGTTTTTTATTTTCAAGGTATTTTTGTCGCCGCTTGCCACAAAAACGGCATAGGTCCACATAAATATATTGAAAATAGCAACAAACATAGCGCCGTAAAAAACACCAATATCGCCTAAAATCGCTTTTTGCAAGGGGAATGCCATATATCCCGAGTTTGAGAAAATTACCAAAAGGCGCATTATTCTGTTCGCCTTATCGTCCTTGTGGCGTATAAATAGCTTTGCAAGTAAAATCATTACAACGTGCAAAATAACCGTTATTATAGCGACAATAATAAGATTTTTGGTCTTTTCGGGAGTCTTTTGTTCAGTTGTAAAAGCCTGCAGAATTACGGCAGGGGTAGCAACGTATAAAACAACATTTGCAAGCCCCTTAATTGCGGTTTTGCCGAGCAATTTTGTCTTGCCGAGTGCGAAGCCAACCGCAATCATAATAAACAGCATCGCAACCTGCAGTGCTACAGTAATTAAATTTTCTAACATTTACAAATCATCTCATTTAAAGGCAGTGGATATAGGACGTATGGTTGGTGAAGAATTGCACGTCACCAAATTTTTCGCTTAAAGCATTTTTAAGCGGTTCAATAACAACGTCCTCGGTGTTAAAGTGACCGCAGTCAATAAGGGTAAAACCCTGTGTTGCGGCATCAATAAAGAAATTGTGCTTAACGTCGGCAGTAACGAGCGCGTCACAACCGTTTTTAATGGCGGTGGGGAATAGATCGCCACCGCTGCCACCACAAACCGCAACGGTTTTAATTTCCTTTTTACCCACAGTAAAACGTGGTGAAAAATTAAGTTTTTCGCCGACGTATTTTGCAAAAGCTTCGGGCGATAAAACATCGTTTAACTGTCCGCATCTAAAGGAAAAACCATCATCACAAACAATTTTTTTAACATCGTTTAGTCCCAAGGCCTTTGCCAAGCAGTCGTTAACACCGCCATCGGCAATATCTAAATTGGTGTGTGCGCTTATTACCGAAACGTTGTTTTCGATTAGCCTATACACAAGCGAGTCGGCAAGCACGCTTTTAAGTCCCGAAAAAATTACGGGATGATGTGTGATTATTAGCTGTGCGCCTTTTTTTATAGCCTGATCTACTACCGCTTCGGTGCAGTCGAGCGCAACGATGCACTTGTCGACTTCTGCATCTTTTCCACCAATAAGCAGTCCTGCATTATCAAAATCGCAGGCGGTGTCAAAGGGCGCAAATTCATTTAAAAAAGAATAAATTTCATTAACAGTCATAGTTTATACCTTTTTAGCAAAAGAATCTTTAAGGGCAACTGTGCGGTTGAATATGATATTATCGTCACTCGAATCTTTATCAAGACAGAAATAACCCTGACGCATAAACTGGAAGGTATCTCCCGCATTAGCATGAGCTAAATCGGGTTCAATTTTACAGTTTTCAAGAATTACGAGCGATTCGGGATTAAGATTGTCGGCAAATGACTCAACGCCTTCCTCGTCAGAGGGATTTTCAACGTTGAAAAGTCGGTCATAAAGGCGAATTGTAGCATCCTTGCAGTGCTTAGCACTAACCCAATGAAGTGTGCCCTTAACCTTTCTGCCGTCGGGTGTTTCACCACCGAATGACTCGGGGTCATAGGTTGCGTGAACAACCGTAATATTACCATCCTCGTCGGTTTCGTGAGAGGCGTACTTAATGTAGTAAGCACCTTTTAAGCGTACCTCTTTTGCGGGGCACAGACGGAAGTACTTGCCGGGCGGGTCTAACATAAAGTCATCCTGCTCGATATAAATTTCTTTTGAGAAAAGCACCGTCTTTTTGCCAAGCTCGGGCTTGTTCGGGTTAATATCAACGCTGATTTCGTCGGTCTTATCCTCGGGGAAGTTATCAATAACCACCTTTAAGGGACGAAGCACCGCCATAGCACGCGCGGCATTGGTGTTAAGGTAATCTCTAACGCAGGATTCAAGAAGCGCATAGTCAATTACGCTATATGCCTTAGAAACACCAATCTTATTAACAAATTCTCTTATAGCCTCGGCGGGGTATCCTCTGCGGCGCATACCGCAAATAGTTGCCATTCTGGGGTCATCCCAACCCGAAACGAGATTATCGTTTACGAGCTTTAAGCACTTGCGCTTACTCGTTAGGGTGTAGTTTACGTTCATTCGCGCAAACTCAATCTGACGCGGCGGGGTGGGTATCTCTAACACCTTTAAGAACCAGTCGTAAAGGGGCCTGTGATTTTCGAACTCTAATGAGCACAGCGAGTGTGTTACACCCTCCTTGGCATCGGATAACGGGTGAGCAAAGTCATACATCGGGTATACACACCATTTGTCACCTGTGCGGTGGTGGGTCGCCTTCATAATGCGGTAGATGATGGGGTCACGCATATTAAGGTTAGATGAAGCCATATCGATTTTAGCGCGCAAAACCATTGCGCCGTTTTCGAATTCACCTGCCGTCATACGTGCAAATAAATCCTTGGTCTCGGCAATGGGGCGGTTACGATAGGGGCTTTCTTTGCCGGGTTCGGTTAAGGTGCCGCGATATTCACGAATTTCGTCGGGAGATAATTCGTCAACGTAGGCAAGTCCTAAATCAATAAGCTTTAGCGCACATTCGTAAATAAAATCAAAATAGTCCGATGCAAAAAATACGTTGTCCCACTTAAAGCCCAACCACTCAATATCCTCTTTAATGGCGTCAACGTACTCAACGTCCTCTTTGGTGGGGTTGGTATCGTCAAGACGAAGGTTGCATTTGCCGCCGTACTTTTGTGCAGTACCAAAGTCAATGCAGATAGCCTTGGCGTGACCTATATGAAGATATCCGTTAGGCTCGGGCGGGAAGCGTGTCTGCACGCAGTTGTAAACGCCTTCCTCTAAGTCCTTATCAATAAAATCAAGTATAAAATTAGAAGGGGTTGTGTTTTCCGCTTCGTTTACGTTTTTAATTTCTTCCATTTTGTTACCTCTTTATGCTGTTTATCGCATCGTTAATGCGTTTTGTACATTCATCTGTTCCGAGCACCTGCATAATACTGCAAAGGTCGGGGGTGTTGCGGCGTCCCGTAATGGCAATTCTAAGTATTGTACTAAGGTCGCCTGCACTACCCTTATAAGCGTCGGGGTTGGCCTTGTATTCCTTAGTTTCTGCCGCAAAACCGAGTGTGGGAGCTAATTCCTTAATTCTGCCAAACCACTCTTGGCGGTCATCAGACGGGTTGTAAATTCCTAAATATTTATTTAAGAATTCTACCGCATCTGCGCCACCGATATTTTCGGGCAACTCGTAGCTGTTTTCATACAGCTCGTTAAAGAAATAAGCATAGAAATCTCTTGCTTCGTTCCATTTGGCGAGGTCTTTTCTCGGTTTTGCACTATCGTCTCGGTCAATTGCGAGCATCGACTTGGTAAAGTCGGGGTTCTTGGTTAGTATCTCATAAAACTCACCGTCAAATTCCTTTGCCCAGTCGCAAAGCTTCTCGTAAACCTCGTGTGATTTAAGTCGCGCTATACGGTTTTTACTAACGTCAAGCAATTTATTTTCATCAAAGAGTGCGCCCGAAACGCTCATCTTTTTAAGATTGAATTTAAAGGTCTTATAGGATGCGTCGGGGTTAGCTCTGCGCCAATCCTCAAAGTCAGAAGCCGCAATTGTCATTAAATATTCGATTACGTTTTCACTCTCATAGCCCTGTTCGGCAAAGAAACGAACTGCTGCTTCGGGGTCCTTACGCTTAGAAATCTTACGTTTAGCACCATTGTCAAGCTTCATAATCGGGGCAACGTGCGCATACTTCGGCGCCTTAAAGCCAAGCAGACGGAAAAGCTGAATGTGTTTTGGTACCGATGAAATCCACTCATCCCCTCGTATTACGTGGGTGGTGTGCATTAGGTGGTCGTCCACAGCGTGTGCAAAGTGGTAGGTGGGTATGCCGTCCGATTTAAGAAGTACAAAGTCCTCATCGTTCTCGGGCATTTCAATTTTACCCTTAATGCCATCCTCAAAGGTAATTCGGTTTTCTTCATTACCGGGGGATTTTAGTCTTATAACGTAGCTCTTGCCCTCACGAATTAGCTTTTCGGCTTCATCTACGGTTATATTGCGGTGACGCGCATATTCACCATGATAGCCTGTGCGGATTTTATTCTTTTCTTGGTTCTCACGCACCTGCTCTAATTCCTCAGCGGTGCAGAAGCAGGGGTATGCAAGACCCTTGGCAATTAGGTCTTTAACAAAGGTCTGGTAAATTTCGGCACGCTTGCTTTGTTGGTAGGGACCATATTCGCCCTTTTCAGTTGTGCCGCTTACAAAGCCCTCGTCGATGGTTATACCAAAACGGTTAAGACCGTCAATTATATCCTCAATGCCGCCCTCAATCTCACGCTTTTTATCGGTATCCTCAATACGTGTAAAGAAAATACCATTCGTAGAGGTTGCTGTAATTCTATTTACGAGAGCCGCAAAAAGGGTACCTAAATGAAGGTAGCCTGTGGGCGAGGGAGCAATACGTACAACACGCGCACCCTCACTTAAATTTCTTGCAGGGTATAAATTCTCATAATATTCAGGTGTTTTGTCAATGTCGGGCAACAGAAGCTGCGCCATTCTTTCAAATTCTGTCAAGTCAGTCACCTCAAAACATATTTCCATATTCTATACTATTATTGCAGATTTTGCCAATAATTACAAGTATTATATAATAAAAAAGCGTAGTATTTTATTAAAATACTACGCTTTCGGTGTTTTATTTAGAAATTAACTTATTTAATTCATCCATAAAGGTTGTGATATCCTTAAACTGACGGTAAACCGATGCAAATCTAACGTATGCAACCTCGTCGATGTTTTTGAGCTTATCCATAACAAGCTCACCAATTTTATCGCTTGTAACCTCGCGGTCGAGTGAGTTCTGAATTGTAACCTCAATCTCGTCAATCATATTGTCAAGCGTGTTGATAGAAATCGGACGCTTTTCACAAGCACGCAAAATACCGTTCATAAGCTTATCACGGTTAAAGCTTTCGCGCGACTTATCCTTCTTAATTACGATAATCGGCAGACTCTCAATAATTTCGTAGGTGGTAAAACGCTTGCCGCATTTTAAGCACTCTCTACGTCTGCGAATACGCTCACCCTCGTCGGTCGGACGCGAGTCGATTACCTTGCTTTCTTCATCACCGCAAAAAGGACATTTCATCTTTAAATCCCCCACACTATATAGTATATACATACGTATTTTATCATAATATGTTGAATTTATCAAGTATCAATTTTTTGTTGCCAAAATGCCGCAGATGGAGTATAATTACTTAGTAATATATTTTAAATTAGGAGATAGAATTATGAGTTTTCAAACAGCTTTACCGGTCAAGGGTGATACAGTCGCAGTAATGCACACAAATATGGGAGATATTAAAATTAAATTATTCCCCGAAAGCGCACCCAAAACGGTTGAAAATTTTGTGACGCACGCTAAAAACGGCTATTATAACGGCCTTATTTTCCATAGAGTTATAAACGATTTTATGATTCAGGGCGGCGACCCGACAGGCACCGGTATGGGTGGCGAGAGTATTTGGGGTGACTCCTTTGAGGATGAGTTTTCACCAATGCTTCACAACATCCGTGGCGCACTTTGTATGGCAAACGCAGGTCCTAATACAAACGGCAGTCAGTTCTTTATCGTTCAG
Source organism: Oscillospiraceae bacterium (assembly GCA_015066295.1). GTDB lineage: Bacteria > Bacillota > Clostridia > Oscillospirales > Acutalibacteraceae > SIG565. Next base: position 12,625 of record SVOR01000004.1, on the reverse strand, counting down.
GCAACCGCATGCCCCCCTCAAATGCTTGCTCAAATGAAGCAAATTGGCGCCGAGGGCGGTTTTACCGACGAAGTAATTGCCGATTATGAAACACTCGGCGGCACCCCTTGGCTCGATTACCGCCACAGCGTTTTCGGTTTTGTTTTTGAGGGTATGGACGTTGTTGACGATATAGCACGTGTTAAGGTTGGTCCTAACGATAAGCCTATGTACGACGTTACTATTGATGCGCTTGAAATCATCACAGTAGAATAATGATTGCAAAAAATATTAAGCATATTTTTGAACCTACACCGCTTCAATGCGGTCAGGCGGTGCTTGCAATGGCAACCGGTATAGATATAAAAGAGATTGTAAAGCTTTGCGGTACCGAAAACGAGACCGATTTAAAGACAATGAGGCTTATTTTTGCCCATTTCGGCATATCGGTAGGTAATGAGCGCATTGCCGTCTGCAAAAAAGAGCAGCTGCCAAAGGCGGCACTTTTAAGCCTTGAAACGCCGAAGTGTTGGCATTGGTCACTCTATGCGTGCGGCAAATTCTACGACCCCGAATATGGTCTTATAGACGATTTCCCGCCGTCTGCCAGACGATATTATTGGGAATTAAAGTAAGAAAACACCCGTAAGAATTTCTTACGGGTGTTTTTTGTGCATTTTCACTAAAATAGGTGTATGGGATTGATTTTTTATGTGCAATGTGTTACTATAAAGAAAAAAGAGGTGATTCCGATGGGTAATGTTATTGAAACAACCGAAATATTTTATAATAACAGGAGGAATCACCTTTATGTGTAAAAAAATAATATCTTTTATATTATGCGTCGTTGTAACGTTTCTATTCCCATTTTCTGTACCGGTTTTAGCGGAAGCTAACGCTCAACCTCAGACTATTACACAGGAAACGATTGAGCCTTTTGCAAATGAACCTATCGACAGTAACTCTCAAATAATTGTTGAAAATGAAGTAGTCCCCGAAAGGCAAGCAATATATCATTCTCCAGACACACCAAAACCAAAGGTAAGAAAGGTTGAATCTCTCGTTACTGAAGACGGTATTGATTTATGCATACCTATTGAGTTTGAAGAAGACGATACTGATTTTGGCTTAGCATCACAACAAGATAGAGCTACAACATTTACAGACAGTAACAAAAAAATAACCTTAAACTCATTTAATAGCAGTGAACACAATTTTGTCGATATCGCCCTTAAAGAACACTTAACCATCGATTCCGATTTGGGTAATTATTATTTTTGCTTACAAGGTGGCTGCAGCAACGGCGAATATTATTATTTTAGTTTTGTAGTAAAAAATCAAAGCAAACAACAGGTTGATTCACGGATTTTAACTTGCAGGAGAAATTCAGACGGTAGCTTTACAAAAGTAGCGTTGATATATTATTTGGGGGACTTCTTGTTTCACGTTAATGATATGACGTACAATAGCGACACCGGTGAAATTGCAATAGTTTGCTGTGAAAAAGATCACTATAGCGAGGTTTACACCGTTGCAGCCGAACAACTGTATAATACATGGGGACAAACATTTTATTATAACACTGTTGGCTGCTGTGTAGCAAACATAGACTATAACGCCACACACAATCAATATGTTGTTGGAATATCTGGCAAATTAAATTATTTTGCAATTTTAGATAATGATTTAAATGTTATCAAAACCGTAGGATACACTTCAAAACTTTCAGTTGACGATGGTTGGAATAGACAAGGCATCTGTACAGATGAACAATATATTTATTCCATAAGTTATCACAAAACCGGTCAAACTATTGACGGCGGCAAAATGCAAAATATTATTCGCTTGTTTGATTGGAAAGGAAATTATGTAAAGACTTTACAAATAATAATTATAGATGCGGGTAGCACAAATTACGAGTTAGAAAATATAATGTTTGCAAATGGCGAATTTTTCTTTTCATTTTTCTGTGCAAAAAAACAAAATGACGAAACCATTATGTGGTACAAGTATATTTTGCTTTCAAATTATACATTTCACATACAATATTGTCCCGATGAAAATGTCGAAAATTACATTGGCGAATACAATAACGGTAACAGCCAATCTGTTATGATTCGAGGTCTTTCAACCCCATTAAATAAATTTAAAGTTTCAAAAACGGGTAAAAAATTTTGCGGTTGGTATGCTTATAGGGTTGAAGTTGATAAGTGGTATTATGAATCGCCGGACGCGCAAACGAGAGGTTGGTATAAAGAAGGACAACAACCTGCCGGATACGAAAAATACTATTACCTTGATGAGCAAAAGGTGTCTCAAACCGGCCTTGAAGGCGAGCACGTAATGATGTGTGCAATTTGGAATGGAATTAATGCCTTTTTCGTTAGATTCGTAAATAACGGCGGCGTGGGTGATGAATATGGTATGGTGATTTTGCACGGAGAATCAACGCCCCTCAAACCAAACACTTTCACAAAAACTAACCGTCAATTTTTAGGATGGAATGCCTATTGGGCAGAAAAAAATAAGTGGTATTACGAAAGTCCTAACGGCACAACACGTGGTTGGTATAAGGAAGGATATCAGCCCGTAGGCTATAAAAAATATGTTTATGCTGATAGGCAAAATGTTGCCGAAACAGTCCATGCTGGCGGACATGTCTATATGCATGCGCTATGGGATGAATTTTATATTCAATACGACCCAGGCGTTGCAATGATTGCCTGTGAAAACATACGTCCTCAAAGCACGGGTAGATATATCTCAAATATTCAGAATAGCATAAATCTATACACTGATGATGATTTGTACTTTGAGGGAAATCTTTTGGGAATAAATTATTCACAAAATTTAACAATTGTAAAGTTTTCGTTTTATCGAAGAGAAATCGACAAGTGGTTATATGCCAACGAAAACGGCGACCGTGGATGGTATAAAATATACTGCGAACCCGAAGGTTATACATTATACTACAAGTATGCCGGCAGTGCCAATTATATTGGAGCAACAGCCCTCCCCGGAGAGCATTTGGTTATACACGCTCATTGGACCAGTACACAAGCCTAAAAGGAGTGCTGATTTATGAAAAAATTTTTAAGTATACTATTACTACTTATTCTTCTTGCAAATTTTATGCTACCGCTTTGTGTTTCGGCTAAAAATACTGAGCAAAGCAATATAACAACCTCTTTTGACGAAAAAACAGGCACACTTACCGTGTCGGGCAGAGGCAAGGCGTCCGATATTTTTGGACGTAATAACGTAGACTTGTTTGACTTTTTATTTCCTTCGGAGGAAATTAAGAATATCGACAATACTGTAAAGCACCTTATCATCGGAGAGGGAATTACCGAAATATTTAATTGCTTCAACGATATGCAGGCATTAGAGGATGTAACCTTCCCAAAAACCTTAGAAAGAATTGATTTTTGTTTCGTTGATTGCGATACTATTAAGAAGGTTAAATTCCCAAAATCTCTTAAAGTTCTCGCGCAAGCAGCATTTTACGATTGCGACGGTCTAACCAAGATAAAATTTTCAGGCCCATTAACTATAGGCGAAGAATTCCCTGATAAGGGCGGATGTGAATCATTCGTTTTTTGCAATCTTGACTCATTAAAGTATGTTAAAATACCTGATAATTCAGTTTTGGGTGGCGTTTTTAAGGATTGCGAAAATCTTAAAACAGTGGTTTTAGGTGCTAATATAAAATTTGAAGCAGCTAATTGGAGTTTAACTGAAACAGAAGCGATGCCACCATTTTGGGGCTGCCGTGATGATTTGAAAGTATACTCATATTCCGAGGTAGAACCCTATAATTTGAGATTGATTTTAATTTTTATCGATATATTGCTTATAGCGACGGCGATAACGGGGTCTATGTTTTTATTAAAATTTTTAAAAAAGCAAAAAAACACTCAAAAAGATGAGTAAATACACGGGTGTTGTTATTATGAAGAAATTATTAAGAATATTTTTATTGCTCATTTTAATAGTAACTTTTGTATTGCCTATTTGCGTCTCGGCAGAGCCATCAGAGCAAAGCAATATAACAACCTCTTTTGACGAAAAAACAGGCACACTTACTGTTTCGGGAAATGGTAAGGCGTACGATGTTTTTGGTCGCAATAGTGTTGATGTGGATTTTGGTGGTCTTAATGAGCAAGCATACAAAAATATAAATAAAACCGTAAAGCATCTTATTATTGGAGAGGGAATAACCGAAATATATAACTGCTTTAACGATATGTATGCCTTAAAGGATGTATCTTTCCCAGGCACCTTAGAAATAATTGAGTTTTGTTTTCTTGATTGCGATTCTATAAAAAAGGTCACACTTCCAAAATCGTTAGAGAAAATTCGCTTTTTCTCGTTTTATGATTGTGATGCCTTAACAAAGATTAAATTTTCGGGACCCGTAAATATTGGTGATGAACGGGAGCACCATTTGGCATCGCATGTGTTTTCTAGCCTTGATTCTTTAGAATGTGTTATAATTCCCGGCGGGTCAACATTAGGACATGTATTTCAAAACTGCCAAAATCTTAAAAAGGTAGTTTTAGGGAAAAACATAAGTTATAAAACCGCAAGTTTTGATTTGTTTGACTCAGAGGCAATATACTACGCTTTTAATAACTGCCACGAAAAATTAGTAGTATATGCGCCTGATGAAGAAACGTATAGTCTTTGCGGACATGAAAATTGGAAATGCTTTTATTACGGTTCGCTGTTTAATGTGTTGTGTCCTATAGTTGGTTTAGTAATTATAGTTGTATGTGTAATTATTACGGTACTTGTGCTTAAACGCCGAAAAAAGAAGAAAGAATAGAAAACAGTTAAAAAGAAAAAAGGTAGGCGAACGGAGCGTTCGCCTACCTTTTTTATCCTAAGTAAAAATAGAAACTGTTTTACATATATAAATTACCAAAAGGTTAATTTAATTATTGCTATATTATTAAAAATATTGTAAAATATTTTTATATTAGCGGAGGATATATAATGACACAGCAAGATTTTATCACTTTAAGGGACAAGATAATCGAGAAGGATTTTTCTCGTATGAACGATATGCAGCTTCGTGCAGTTACTACTGTTTCGGGGCCTGTTTTGGTGCTGGCGGGTGCAGGTAGCGGCAAAACAACGGTGCTTGTAAACCGTATTGCCTGTATTGTGAAATATGGTGACGCCTACGGCAAGCCTATAGATTTAAGCGAGCAGGAATATGAATGTGGTCTTGCTTATTTAGAGGGCAAAAGCGATTATCTGCCGCCCATTTTTCTGAAGGACGCGGCGAAGCCCTACCAGATACTTGCCATTACCTTTACAAACAAGGCGGCAAATGAACTTAAAGAGCGTATCGCACAAAAATTAGGCGAAGATGCCACAGATATATGGGCGGGCACCTTCCACTCGATATGCGGTAAAATTTTGCGTCGCTTTGCGGCAAAAATCGGTTACACCTCGCACTTTACAATATACGATACCGACGACCAGAAAAAAATCGTAAAAGATATTATGAAGCAGGAGAATATAGACGAGAAGTTTCTGCCCGTTAAGGCGGTGCTAAGCGCTATTTCTTCGGCTAAGGATAAGCTGATAACACCCGAAAAGTACGATGAAAGCGCGACGGGGGATTTCCGTCAGTCGCTTATATCAAAAATATATAAATTATATACTGTCCGCCTTATTAACAACGATGCGATGGATTTTGACGATATGATAAATAATACCGTCAAATTGTTTCGCGAAAATGAGGACGTACTGGAATATTATCGCGAAAAATTCCGCTACATAATGGTTGACGAGTATCAGGATACCAACCACGCACAGTACGTGCTTGTAAGCCTGCTTGCTAACAAATACCGCAATTTTTGCGTTGTGGGTGATGATGACCAAAGTATTTACCACTTCCGTGGCGCTACCATTGAAAATATACTCAATTTTGAAAAGCAGTATAAAGAGGCAAGGGTTATCAGACTCGAGCAAAATTACCGATCAACAAGCAATATTTTAGATGTTGCCAATGCCGTTATTAAAAACAATCAAGGCAGAAAGGGTAAAAACCTTTGGACCGACAACGGTACGGGCGAAAAGGTAACGCTGCATACCGCCGAGGATGAGCGTGACGAGGCAAGATATATTGCCGATAAAATTCTTGAAAACGTGCGGCACGGCGGTAAATTTTCCGACCACGCTATTCTTTACAGAATGAACGCGCAGTCCAACGCACTCGAAAACGTGTTTGCGCGAAGCGGTATTTCCTACCGTGTTATTGGCGGTATGCGCTTTTTTGAGCGTAAGGAAATTAAGGATATTTTAGCCTACTTAACCGTTATAAATAATCCGTATGATGACCTGCGCCTTAAAAGAATTATAAACGAGCCCAAGAGAGGAATAGGCGACACCACCGTTAATAATGCGTCGCAAATTGCCGATAGCCTCGGTCTTTCGCTTTTCGAGGTATTTAAAACGGCGGCAGATTACCCAATGCTTTCGCGCAGCGCCGCAAAGTTAGGTGAATTTTGCGAGATGATTGATAATTTGCGCGAGCAGGTAAGCGGCATACCGCTTCACGAATTGCTCGAAAACGTTATTGCCGACTCGGGCTATATTACCGCTTTGCAGGCGGCAGGCGAGAGCGAACAGGACAGAATTGATAATATCCTCGAATTATCGTCAAGCATTATGCAGTACGAGCAGGAAAACGAGGAGGCAACCCTTTCGGGTTTTTTAGAGGAAATTGCACTTGTAAGCGATATTGATTCGCTCGAGGAGGATGACGATAAGGTTGTAATGATGACCATACACTCGGCTAAAGGACTTGAATTTAACAACGTCTTTATAGTCGGTATGGAGGAGGGTGTTTTCCCCGGTTATCAAACCATATATGACGGACCCTCGGCAATTGAGGAGGAGCGTCGCCTCGCATACGTTGCCATAACAAGAGCTAAACGGGTGCTTACCATTACCAACACAAACGTCAGAATGTTGTTTGGTTCTACCACCCGCAATTTGCCGTCACGCTTCTTAAAAGAGGTGCCCGAGCAATACTGCAATATAAGTCGTGCTTCGAGCAGAATTTTATTTGACGACCTACCGAGGACTAACGTCACCCAAAGACCCACCTTCACACCGCCGCCGAGACCTACACCCAAATTTAAGGATACCAACGTTTATAAAACGGGTATGCTCGTTAGTCACTCAACCTTTGGCGAGGGTGTGGTGTTAAGCATCAGTCCCATGGGCGACGATTCACTGCTGGAGGTAAACTTTAAAACGGCGGGCAAAAAGAAGCTTATGGCCAACTATGCCAAGCTAAAAATTATCTAATAAATTTTTGCATTTTGCAAATAATATTAAAAACATAAGGAGGAATTTAAAATGGAACTTAAGGGTTCAAGAACCGAGGCCAATTTGATGGCTGCCTTTGCAGGCGAGTCACAGGCAAGAAACAAGTACACCTACTACGCTTCAAAGGCAAGAAAGGACGGCTACGTTCAAATAGCAGAGATATTTGAAGAAACCGCCAACAACGAAAAGGAGCATGCTAAAATTTGGTTTAAGCTGCTTCACGACGGTATTCAAAGCACCGAAATCAACCTTGAGGATGCCGCAGCAGGCGAAAATTACGAGTGGACCGAAATGTATGCCGAGTTCGCTAAGGTTGCAAAGGAAGAGGGCTTCGACAAAATCGCAGCACTTTTCGAGGGCGTAGCGTTAATCGAGAAGGAACACGAAAATCGCTATTTAAAGCTTCTTGAAAACGTAAAGGGCGGTCTTGTTTTCTCTAAGGATAACGACGCTATCTGGCAGTGCATCAACTGCGGTCACATTGTTATCGGCAAGCAGGCTCCCGAGGTTTGCCCCGTATGTGCTCATCCGCAGGCTTATTTCAAGCTAAAAGAAACAAATTATTAAAATAAAAAAGTGCTGAAGATTCTTCAGCACTTTTTTTATTGCTATTTAGATTTAATATATTTATCAATTGCCTCGGCCGCATTTTTGCCCGCACCCATCGCAAGTATAACGGTGGCGGCACCCGTAACGGCGTCACCGCCTGCAAACACACCCTCGCGAGAGGTTTGTCCTGTTTGCTCGTCGGCAATAATTCCTCCCCATTTTTCGGTTTCAAGACCATTTGTTGTTGAGGTTATTAACGGGTTTGGTGATGTGCCAAGCGCCATTATAACCGAATCAACGTCAATGGTAAATTCACTATTTTCCTTAACAATGGGACGGCGTCTTCCCGAAGCATCAGGCTCTCCGAGTTCCATCTCGACGCACTTTATACCGCAAACAAAGCCGTTTTTGGGGTCCTTTTTATCGTTTTCGTTGCGATAGCATAAAATCTCTGTGGGGTTGGTAAGGGTCTTAAATACGATTCCTTCCTCGATTGCGTGCTCGATTTCCTCTTTACGTGCAGGTAATTCTTCCATACCTCTGCGGTAAACGATGTAAACCTCAGCGCCAAGTCGCTTAGCACAACGTGCCGCATCCATAGCAACGTTGCCGCCGCCAACAACAGCAACCCTTTGCGCTGCTTGAACGGGGGTGTCGCTATCGTCAAGATATGCTTTCATAAGATTTATTCGGGTTAAAAATTCGTTTGCAGAGTAAACACCCTTGCAGTTTTCACCCTTAATGCCCATAAATTTAGGCAGACCTGCGCCCGAGCCGATAAACACAGCCTCATATCCCATATCGTCCATAAGCTCATCAATCGAGAAAAGCTTGCCGATAACCGAGTTGGTCTTAATCTCAACACCAAGTGCCTTTAAGCCTTCAATTTCTCTGCTGACAATAGCCTTCGGCAGACGGAATTCGGGGATACCATAAACTAAAACTCCACCCGCAACGTGCAAAGCCTCAAAAATAGTGACGTCATAGCCCATCTTTGCAAGGTCGCCCGCACAGGTTAGTCCCGAGGGACCCGAGCCAATAACAGCAACCTTGTGACCGTTGGAAGCAGGGGGTGTTATACTGTTGTTTTCCTTTGCGTTGTGGTAATCTGCAACAAAGCGCTCAAGACGGCCGATAGCAACGCTCTCGCCCTTAATGCCGCGTACACATTTACCCTCACACTGATTTTCTTGCGGGCAAACACGGCCGCAAACGGCGGGCAGGGCAGAGGACTCGGCTATAATATTATAAGCTTCCTCAAAGTCACCTTTTGCCACCTTTTCAATAAACTCGGGTATATGAATTTTAACAGGACAGCCCGAAATACAGGGCTTATTTTTACAGTTAAGGCAACGCTGTGCCTCGTCAATGGCCTGTTCCTCGGTGTAGCCGAGGGCAACCTCGCTGAAATTTCTGTTGCGTATTTCAGGCTCTTGCACAGGCATTGGATTTTTATCTAAACGCATATTAGCCAATTTATTCAACCTCTTTTTTAAATAAGTTGCAGGTGCTTTCGTGCTTTTGACGCTCAAAGCCTACAAATGCGTTTGAACGCTCAATTGCCTCGTCAAAGTCAATAAGATGACCGTCAAATTCAGGACCATCAACACAAGCGAAAACGGTTTTACCACCGACAGAGAGGCGGCAACCGCCGCACATTCCCGTGCCGTCAATCATTATTGGATTCATCGATGCAACCGTTTTAACGTTGTATTTCTTTGTCAGCATGCAAACAAACTTCATCATAACAAGCGGTCCAATGGTGATAACCTCGTCAAATTGCTCGCCATCAATAATCAGACTTTCGAGCGCATTTGTAACGAGTCCTTTTGTACCCGCCGAGCCATCGTCGGTCATAAGGATATATTTTGAGGATGCCGCTTTAAATTCGTCCTCTAAAATCACAAGGTCCTTATTTCTAAAGCCCGTAATTGCCGTTACCTCACAACCCATATCGTGAAGCTTTTTTGCTACGGGGTAGGCAATGGCGCAACCAACACCACCACCAACAACGGCAACCTTTTTAAGTCCGTCGGTTTTGGTAGCTTTACCTAACGGGCCTACAAAATCGCAAAGACTATCACCCTCGTTCAGGTGGTTAAGCTTCTCGGTTGTGGCACCCACAATTTGAAATATTATGGTAACGCTACCGTTTTCGCGGTCGAAATCGGCAATGGTAAGCGGGATGCGCTCACCCATTTCGTCCACCCTTAAAATTATAAACTGGCCCGGCTCCGCCTTTTTTGCAACGTCAGGCGCATATATGTCCATTAGTGTAACGGTGGGGTTTAGAACCTTTTTACGTAATATTTTATACAAAGGAATTCCTCCAATTAAACTTAATACGAAACTATGCAAAATATATGTGTAATAAATCCCTGATAAAACATCAGGGATTTATGTTACTTATTTTAATAAAAGATTTGTAATACCTAATGCTTGTGCTAAAATGAGTGCCAACATAACGGGCGCTATGTATTTTACAATTGCAATATAAAGTGTTTTCTTTTTAAATCTTACACCGCCAACTTCCATCTCCTCGATGATGCTTTTTGGTTTAAGTATCCAACCGATAAGAATACAGGTAAGCAGTGAAATTATCGGCATAAGCACGCTGTTGCTCAGATAGTCCATAACGTCAAGCAATTGACCAACTGCACCGTTGGGAAGTGTTAATTCGAAGTATAGCACGTTATAGCCGAGGCAAATAACAACCGAAGCGGTGGCAAAAATTGCGGCGATAATAAGTGAAGTCTTTTTACGTGTGGTCTTAAAGAAGCCCATGCAGGAAGCCACGATGGTTTCCATAATTGATACGCTTGAGGTAAGCGCCGCAAATATAACCATTATAAAGAAGGTTATACCTACGTATTTACCAATAACACCCATAGCCTCAAAAACCTTGGGAAGTGCTACGAACATAAGACCTGCGCCGCTGTTTTCGAGTCCTGCCTCACCCGAGAAAATAAATACGGTGGGCACAATCATAAGACCCGAGAGAATAGCAACGGCAGTGTCAAAAATTTCAATTTGAGATACACTCTTTGAAAGGTTTACGTCCTTCTTAACGTAGGAGCCGTAGGTAATCATAATACCCATAGCAACGCTGAGTGAATAGAAAAGCTGACCTGTGGCATCAAGCAGCAGCTGGAAGAAGCTGCTAAGTGTAACCTTGCTAAAATCAGGCACAAAGTAACGTGCAAGACCGTCAAGACCATTACGTGTAACGCCGTTTTCGGTGTGCGATAGGGTCAGCGAGAATATTGCAATACCGATAATAAGCACCAATAGACCCGGCATAACAAATTTCGAAAACTTTTCAATACCCTTTTCAACACCAAAGAATACGATAACGGCAGTAACCGCTAAAAATATAAAGGTAAAGACAATGGGGGAAATGTTAGAGGTGATAAACGATGTAAAATAACCGTCCTTTGCCATTACAGAGGTATCGTTTATTATGTAGTCGGCAGCATATTTAGTTATCCAACCGCCAACAACCGAGTAGTACGTAAGAATAATAGCAGGCACTATAAAGGATAGTGCGCCTAAAAATCCCCATTTTTTACTGAGTGCACCATAAGCCTGCAATGCACTTTTGCCCGTTTTTCTACCAATGGCAATATCGGTAGTAAGAAGTGCAAAGCCAAATGTAAGAGCTAAAATAATATATACCAAAATAAAGAGACCACCGCCATGCTTTGCCGCAAGGTAGGGGAAACGCCAAATATTTCCAAGACCAACGGCACTACCCGCTGCTGCAAGCACGAAACCGAGAGAACCGGTAAATGATGCCTTCTTTTTTGTATTTAATGCTGTGTTTTGATTATCCATTACAATATCACCTATCATTACTTATAATTATTTATTATATTATTATATTCGGGGGTTGTCAACACAATATTAAAGTGATATAATACTAAAAAATGTTTAGAGGAGCAATTTATGGATAAAAAACAATCAATTAAGCATATAACTATTGCGGCGCTTTTCGCGGCACTGATTGCAGTATTTACAGCATTTATTTTCCATATTCCCATAAAGATTGGCGCCAATACCGCTTATTTGCATTTTGGCGATGCCTTTATATTTATAGCGGCTTCGCTTTTACCGACGCCATACGCAGTTGCAACGGCGGCCTTGGGCGGCGCACTTGGAGACCTAATGTGCGGCGCGGCGGTATGGATGCCCTTTACCTTTGTCGCTAAGGCGCTAATCGCCCTCACGTTTACCAAAAAAGGTAAGACCATAAACAAAAGAAATATTTTTGCAATATTTCTGTCGCTTATAATCACGGTTGCTGTGTATTACGTGGCAGAGGCCCTAATCTACGGCAACTGGGTAGCACCGGCGTTATCGGTGCTCGGCAACGTTGTGCAAATAGTAGGTAGCGGCATAATATATTTGGTTTTGGGGTTAGCCCTTGATAAAACGAAAATTAAAAATATGATATAAAAAAAGCAGTCATCGTTGAGGCACACTCCGTAATGAAGTGTGCCTCAGCTATATTCGTGCAATGCCCGAGCGATATATCTTTGATGCGATATGTGGCAAGCCACGCGATATACGGCTTTCGCCGTGCTAAATGGCACGAATATAATATCGCAAAAGCCAAAGGCGTTTATATCGCTTTCTTTTTAAAAATATCTCGCATAGGAGAGGATTTTCAAAAGAAAATATCGCTGTGAGACCTGTCTCACAATATCGTCTTTCATTCTTGTTTTGAGATAGGTAAATTTCAAAGTAT
>SVOR01000035.1 GCA_015066295.1 Oscillospiraceae bacterium | reverse complement strand
ATCACTTTTTAGCGGTATAATTGTATACAATAATACATTTATACTTGTGTTAAGGAGTTGAAGTAATGTTAGAAATATCAAAAAAATCAAATTTACTTGAACAAAATTCTTATAAATACAGTCTGCAGGATATTGCGGAGCCTAACCTCTATCGCGAAATTTATAATTACAGCGAGGTACCGAAGGTTCCGTTTAACCATCGCCGCGTGCCGATGAATATGCCTGAGGAAATATTTATAACCGATACCTCACTTCGTGACGGTCAGCAGTCGGTTGAGCCGTACTCTGTCGAGCAGATTGTAAAAATTTATAAGCTACTTTCAAAGCTTGGCGGTCCGTTTGGCATTATCCGTCAGACCGAGATGTTTGTTTATAGTAAAAAGGATAGGGAAGCAATAGAAAAATGTATGGACTTAGGTCTTAAATTTCCCGAGATTACTACCTGGATAAGAGCGAGCAAGGAGGACTTCAAGCTTGTTAAGGATTTAGGTATTCGTGAGACGGGTATTCTTGTTTCTTGCAGTGACTATCACATATTCAAAAAGCTTGGCAAAACTCGTAAGCAGGCTATGGAGGGATATCTTGCCACCGTTGCCGATGCCTTTGAGGCAGGCGTTATGCCGCGTTGTCATTTAGAGGATATCACAAGGGCCGATTTCTACGGCTTTGTAGTGCCCTTTGTCAACGAGCTTATGAAGATGTCAAGAGATGCAGGCATTCCCGTTAAAATTCGCGCGTGCGACACTATGGGTTATGGCGTGCCTTATTCTGAGGTAGCGCTTCCGCGAAGCGTACCGGGTATTATTTACGGACTTCAGCACTATTCCGACGTACCGAGTGAAATGCTCGAATGGCACGGTCATAACGATTTCTACAAATCGGTTGCCAACGCAACTGCAGCTTGGCTTTATGGTGCTTCATCGGTTAACTGTTCACTTCTCGGTATTGGTGAGCGTACAGGCAACGTGCCGCTTGAAGCAATGGTGTTTGAGTATGCCTCACTTCGCGGCTCACTTGATGGTATGGATACCACCGTTATTACTGAAATAGCCGATTTCTTTAAAAACGAAATAGGCTATAAAATTCCACCTATGACACCCTTTATCGGTCGTAACTTTAACGTTACCAAGGCAGGCATACACGCCGACGGTCTTTTAAAGGATGAGGAAATTTATAATATTTTTGATACCGATAAGATACTCAACCGTCCCGCATCTGTTATGATTAGCAAAACGAGTGGTCTTGCGGGCATCGCCTATTGGATAAACCAAAACTATAATTTAAAGGGCGATAAAATGATTGGTAAGCGCGACGAGTTGGTTTTAAAGCTTAAAGAGTGGATAGATAACGAGTATGAGGACGGCAGACAAACCGCCCTCTCTAACGATGAATTAGAGTCTAAGATTAACGAACTCACAAACGGAAAGGGGTTGGCGTAATGTTTCAGCATAAGAGCATATCTTTAGCGGACCAGATTTTTGAGCGTCTTGAAAGCGATATTCTTATCGGTAAATATGCCTACGGTACTCTACTTACCGAAACCGCACTTTCTGAGGAGTTAGGCGTTAGCCGCACACCTATCAGAGAGGCTTTGCGCCGGCTTCAGCAAGAAAATCTTATTAAGGATACCAATAAAGGTATGATGGTTGTAGGTATTACCGATGAAGACCTTAAGGATATCTACAACGTAAGGCTAAAGCTTGAGGGTATGGTTATTGAAAAATTTATTGAGAATATGACCGAGGAAACCTTGGCGGCCCTCAAAGAAATTCTCGATTTCCAAGAGTTTTACGGCGGCAAGCATGATAGCTACCACGTAATTTTTAAGGATAGCGAATTCCACGAGAGCATTTATAAAAATTGCGGTAGCCCCATTTTATGCGAAACACTTTTACCGCTTCATAAAAAGGTGGTTAAATTCCGTCAGGCATCAATCGAAAAGACGGGACGTACCGAAAAATCAATCAACGAGCATAAGGCGTTATATAATGCAATCAAACAGCGTGACATTGCTTCGGCAAAGCGCTTGGTTGAGGAGCATATCTTAAACGCACGCAACAGTATTATGGGGGATAAACAGTAATGGGACTTACTATAGCACAAAAAATTATAAAGGCGCATCTTGTTGAAGGCGAGATGCTTGCAGGTAACGAAATAGCACTTAAAATTGACCAAACCTTAACACAGGATGCAACGGGTACAATGGCATACCTTGAGTTTGAAACAATGGGTATTGACCGCGTTCGTACCGAGAAAAGCGTCGCTTATATCGACCATAATACTTTACAATCGGGCTTCGAAAATGCCGACGACCACAGATATATTCAAAGTGTTTGCAAAAAGCACGGCATATATTTTTCTCGTCCCGGTAACGGTATTTGCCATCAGGTGCATTTAGAGCGCTTTGGCATACCCGGTAAAACCCTTATAGGCTCTGATAGTCATACACCAACGGGTGGTGGTATCGGTATGCTTGCTATGGGTGCAGGCGGCCTTGACGTAGCGGTTGCTATGGGCGGCGGCGCTTATCACATAACAATGCCTAAAATGTATAAGGTAAACCTTACGGGCAAATTAAACGATTTTGTTACCGCTAAGGACGTAAGCCTTGAAATACTTAGAATTTTATCGGTTAAGGGCGGCGTTGGCGCCATAATCGAATGGGGCGGCGAGGGTGTTAAGACACTTTCGGTTCCCGAGAGGGCTACCATCACCAATATGGGTACTGAGCTTGGTGCTACAACCTCAATTTTCCCGTCTGATGAGATTACAAGAGAATTCTTAGCGGCGCAGGGCAGAGAGAGAGATTATGTTGAGCTTTCAAGCGATGCCGATGCCGAATATGATAAGATTATTGATATAAACCTTTCGGAGCTTAAACCCTTAATCGCTTGTCCTCACTCTCCCGACAACGTTGTAACCGTTGAGAGTCTTAAAGGCACCAAAGTTGACCAGGTTTGTATTGGCTCTTGCACCAACTCATCTCTTTTTGATATGCTCAAGGTAGCAGCATTACTTAAAGGTAAAATTATTAGCCCGTTTGTAAGCCTTTCGGTTTCTCCCGGCTCAAAGCAGGTATTATCAATGTTGTCAAGCTGTGGCGCATTAACCGATATTTTAGCATCGGGTGCCAGACTTCTTGAGTGTGCTTGCGGTCCGTGTATCGGTATGGGCTTCTCACCCAATTCGGGCGGTGTTTCACTTCGTACCTTTAACCGTAATTTTGAGGGCAGAAGCGGTACTGCCGACGGTCAGGTTTACCTCGTTTCTCCCGAAACTGCCGTTGCAGCAGCACTTACAGGTTATATTACCGACCCAAGGGAACTCGGCTTTATGCCTAAGGTGGAAATGCCCGAGAAATTTAAAATTGATGATTCGGCAGTTATTGAACCCGCAAGTGTTGAAGAAGCCGCAAATCTTGAAGTATTGCGCGGTCCTAACATTAAGAAGTTCCCCGATAGCTTCCCACAGGAAAACACCCTTAAAGCGCCGCTTATTTTGAAGGTTGGCGACAATATTACAACCGACCACATTATGCCGGCAGGTGCCAAAATCTTGCCTTATCGCTCAAATATTCCGCACTTGTCACAATATTGCTTTGGCGTTTGTGATACAACCTTCCCCGAGCGTGCAAAGAAGGCGGGACGCAGTATAATTGTGGGTGGTTCAAACTATGGTCAGGGCTCATCGCGTGAGCATGCTGCACTCGTGCCTCTTTACCTCGGTGTGCGTGCGGTAATAACCAAGAGCTTCGCAAGAATACATATTGCTAACCTTATAAATGCGGGCATTATGCCGCTTACCTTTAAAAATCCCGATGATTATGACAAGCTAAATCAGGGTGACGAATTAGAGTTAACCGACATTTACGCAGGTATGGATAGCGGCGAAATCAAACTAAGAAATGTAAGCACAGGTGAAGAATATATCCTAAATTGTTCCTTTACCGAGCGTCAAAAAGCAATCTTAAAGGCAGGCAGTTTGCTTGCATACACAAAGGAGATAGGTGAGTAATGGAGCAGTATATAAATGATGCCGTAGCTAAGTTTCGTACTCTTTTAGAGGAGCAGTTAAAGCGCGTTGAAATTATGGAAAACGGCGCGGCGGCAAAGGATTATTCAAAATGCGAAAAAATCACCATCGGTATTATCGGTGGTGACGGTATTGGTCCGATTATCGTTAGTCAAGCAAAGGAGCTTATTGAGTTTTTGCTTTGTGACGAGGTGAAATCGGGCAGGGTTGAATTTAACGTAATCGAGGGTTTAACCATTGAAAATCGTGAGGCGGTTGGCAAGGCTATACCCGACGACGTTTTAGCCGAAATTAAAAAGTGTGACGTTTTACTTAAAGGCCCCACAACCACACCTAAGGGCGGCACTATGGAAAGTGCAAACGTTGCAATGCGTCGCGAGCTTGATTTATATGCTAACGTTCGTCCCGTATGTGTGCCCGAGAAAAACATCGACTGGATTTTCTACCGTGAGAATACCGAGGGCGAATACGTGCTTGGTAGCCGCGGCGTAGAAATACCCGAAAAATTGGCGGTAGATTTCAAGGTAACAACCGATTGCGGCACACGTCGTATTGCACGCGCGGCATTTGAGTATGCGCGCCAAAACGGCAAAAATAACGTTGCTATTGTTACAAAGGCAAATATTATGAAAAAGACCGACGGCAAGTTTACCGAAATTTGCCATCAGGTAGCCGCCGATTACCCCGAGATTACGGCAGAGGACTGGTACATTGATATTATGACCGCCAACCTCGTTAACGAGGATATTAGGGATAAGTTTCAGGTATTTGTGCTTCCTAACCTTTACGGTGATATTATCACCGACGAGGCGGCTCAAATTCAGGGCGGTGTAGGTACTGCAGGTAGCGCCAATATTGGCGATAACTACGCTATGTTTGAAGCAATTCACGGCTCGGCTCCCCGTATGATTGAGCAGGGAATAGGCGAGTACGCTAACCCCTCGAGCATATTTAAGGCAACCGAAATGCTACTTCGCCATATTGGTTTTAACGACAAGGCAGAAAAGCTGGCACAGGCAATGAGTATTTGCTGTGATACCGAGAAAAAGGTTGTGGTAACAGGCAACACCGATGGTGCTACCTGTAAAGAATTTGCCGATTATCTAATGGATACAATCAAAAACATATAAAAAATAAACCATCACTTGTGTGATGGTTTATTTTTTTATAATTCTATTGTTTTACCACTTTTTGCGCTTTCGTATATTGCACATACAATTTTTTGTGTTTCGTATGCGTCGGTGCAGTTAATATAGGGCTTGCGGTTTTCTATTACACTCTCATAAAAATCACGAATTTGGTCGTAGTGCTGGAAGCCCCAATAGGTTTTAAGACCGCTGTATTTTTCTTTGTTTGTCAGGTCCTGAGTGCAGGTAAGTGTTTCGCCATTGTTAAGGTGAATTGTGGCGTCGTCGTACGTAATATTGGCGGTGCCGTTTTCACATACAAGGCGAATTTCAATAGGCTCGTCAATTACGTAGTTGTTCATAGCCCAAAATGAATATAAAACGCCGTTTTCATATTCAATCATGCCCTCGGCGGTATCCTCGACAATCATGTTTTTGTGATGTCGATTGGAAATGTTTGCTTGAACAGATACAGGCTTACTGTCTATAAACCAATTAGTAAGGTCGATTGAGTGTATGGCTTGGTCAATAATAACACCGCCACCTTCCTTATCCCAGGTGCCTTTCCAATCGGAGCTATCGTAATAGTCGTCAGGGCGGTACCACGTAAGTGTCGAGCGCGCCGCCTTAACCTTACCCAAAACTCCGTTTTCGATATTGTTTTTAATAAACTGTTGGGCAGTCTTGTATCGGCACTGAAAAATTACACCGTACTTAACGCTATATTTTTCTGATTCTTCAATTGCTTTTTTGGCGTCGTCAAGCGCAATGCTCATCGGTTTTTCGGTAATAACGTTTATGCCGTACTTAAAGGCATCAATTGCAACCACGGTATGTAGATAATGGGGCAGACACAGATGAACAACGTCTAATTTTTCTTTTTCAAACATATCCACATAGTCGGTATATGCTTTTGCTCCATATTCCTTTGCGGCTGCTTCGGCACGCTCGGGTTTAATATCACACACGGCAACAAGCTCGCAAACGTCTAAATTTTTGGCAGGTATCAGGTGCATATTTGAAATACAACCGCAACCGATTACCGCTACTCGTAGTTTATCCATAAAACTGCCTCCAAATGCTATTGCTAATTTAATTATATAGTCAAAAATTGTAATTGCAATAGAAAATATAGACAAAAAATAATAAAATATTGACATTATTTTTTTGTAGAAAAGAATAGAATTTTGTTGTTTTGATATTGACATAAACGGTTTATAGTATTAAAATTATTATATTAAGTTTTTTGGAGATATTTATAATGAGAGAGCAAAGAGAAATTACTATAAATTTAAATGATATAAATGAAAAAAATAACGAGGGTGGAAAACACTCAAAGGAAAAGGGTAAGATGACCTTAAAGAAGAAAATTGTTCTTTTGATAGTTGCTGTTTTGCTTGCCGCTTGTATTGTTGCGGGCATTCTTTTGTGGCCGCTTATCGACGGTATGCTCAACCACCAGCGAGACGAAAGTTTTGACGATAAGGATATCAATGTAAATATACTGACGCAAGAATTGTTTAAGGAAAAGTATATAAATATTGCTTTGTTTGGTCTTGATAACCGCAGCAACCAAATGTCAGGCCGTTCTGATGCCGTAATTATTTTAACCATCGACCGTGTGCATAATAAAATTAAAATGACCTCGCTCGCACGCGACTCATACGTTAAGATGGATGGTCACGGTCAGGACAAGCTGACCCATGCCTATGCATTTGGTAGGGCTCAATTAGCCGTTAGAACACTTAACCAAAACTATGATATGGATATTACCGATTACGTAACGGTTAACTTCTTCCAGATGGTAGATTTAATTGACTATGTTGGTGGCGTTGAAATAGACGTTGATGCAAGTGAAATGAGTGTTATGAACACCCACTACGTAAATCATCTTAACAAAATCGGCATTCCTTGTAAGCGCATTACCAAAACAGGTAAGCAGCTGCTCACAGGCTCGCAGGCTTTGGCATACACACGTAATCGTTATAGCCCCGGTGGTGACGTAGAGCGTGGTAACCGTCAAAAAGAGGTGCTTATGGCGGCTTACGAAAAGATGATGGCATCAAACGTATTTAAGCTTTCAACCGCAGTTGGTTTGTTGCTTAAAAACTGCGAAACCTCGCTTAGCAATGCAGAGCTTTTAGAACTCGGTACTTGGGCAATTAAAAACTCACCGACAATCGAGAGTATGAGTTTGCCCGATAAGGAATGTAAAGCGAGAGACCAAAAAATTAACGGTATTTATTACTTTGTATACGACCTTGATATAGCTACACAGAAAATCCACGACTTCATTAAAGAAGAAGGCACCTATATTAAGGAAGAAGAGTCTTCCGAACCTACCTCGTCGACAACATCAAACTAAAATAAAAAGGACTGATTTGAGGCACACTCCGTAAGGAAGTGTGCCTCAGCTATATTCGTGCAATGTCCGAGCGATATATCTTTGATGCGATATGTGGCAAGCCACGCGATATACGGCTTTCGCCGTGCTAAATGGCACGAATATAATATCGCTAAAGCCAAAGGCTTTTATATCGCTTTCTTTTTAAAAATATCTCGCATAGGCGAGGATTTTCAAAAGAAAATATCGCTGTGAGACCTGTCTCACAATATCGTCTTTTATTCTTGTTTTGAAATAGGTAAATTTCAAAGTATGTAACCCACTATGGCACTTTCAGAATTTGAAAGTGTCTTTTTTATATAAAAAACCAAGGGAGAACACTTCTTTACAAAGTGTCTCCCTTAATCAGTCCTTTTTTTGTGTGTCCTTATAAATATTTTCATCTTCATTACGGTTAGTGTTATCATTGCCGTAGTGAGATTCGGTTTTAATTTTGCCCTTATTATAGCATTTAAAGGCAATTAAAAATAAAATAAGCGAAACAAAAGCATAAATAATACCCTCAATTTTTTCAATATAACAAAGAATCATTGAAACAATAAAGGCGATTATGCTGATTAACATTAAAATAAATCCAAAAATGTGAAGTGGACTGCGATATTTTTTCATAAAGGAACCTCCAAATTATTGTTGACAAAAAATACTGTATATGGTATGCTTATTATATATTAAACAATAGGTGGTACGAGAGATGTTTTTTGAAGAGAAAAAGAACTACATAGCTCCCGCAATTATAGTTGAAAAATTAGAAACTGAAAGAATTATGAATCATTACGGCAACACCGGTACAGGTGGCACCGAATATGAGGAAGAAAAAGGCGATAACGGCTGGGTTCCGGGTTGGTATTGATTTCTTGTCGGTCACATTTGTGACCGACTTTTTTTATTTTATATTAGTGTATCCCATTCTTCAAGGAGTAACAGCAGCTTTGCTTCCTCTTGGTCAAGCTTGTTTTGCAGTTCCTCTAAAATAAGGTAATCGGCAGTATTGTCGGGATTTTCAAATTGCTCTTTTATAAGGGCAATATTTTTTTCACACTCTGCCATTTCGTTTTCAAGTTTTTTGATGCGACGCTCTTTTTTGGCCTGTTCTTTTAGAGGTGTTGTGTAGGTCTTTTTTGTTTTATTGGGCTTAATTGTCGGTTCGATTGACGTGACAGGCTTTGTATTATCCTTTAAATACTGCTCATAGCCGTACTGATAGAATTTAACAGCATCGTTTTCAAATACCAAAAGGGAAGTTGCGATTTTTTTAATGAAATAACGGTCATGCGATACAAAAAGCACCGTGCCCTCGTAGTTGGTAAGAATTTCTTCGAGTGTTTCTTTGCCGATTATATCCATGTGGTTGGTCGGCTCGTCAAGTATTAGGAAATTAGGTTTGCGACGCAAAATTTTACACAGGGTAAGGCGTACACGCTCACCGCCTGATAACTTTGAAACGTTTTGAAAAACGTCATCCTCGGTAAAAAGGAAGGCACCAAGTGCTTTGCGCGCTGCTGTTTCGGTTAAATCGGGGAACTCATCCCAAAAATCATCCAAAACAGTCTTTTCGCTTTTAATATGTGTGGTTTGCTGGTCAAAATATCCGACCGTCACGTTACTGCCAAAACTAAACTCACCGCATAATGCGGGTATTTGTGAAACAATCGTTTTCAGTAAGGTGGATTTACCGAGTCCGTTACCGCCAATAATACCAACACGCTCGCCGCGTTCCACCTTAAAATTTACGGTAGATAAAATTCTGTCATAACCGATACCCAAATTATTAACCGATAATACGTCCTTGTAGCTTTTTGTATCGGGTTGAAAATCTATATGGAAGGTACGGCGGTCTTCATTTTCGGGTGCACTTATTTTCACCATGTGCTCGATTGCTTTTAGCTTAGAGCGTGTCATAGCAACCTTTGTGGGCTTGTTTTTAAAACGTTCTATAATGGCCTCAAGTCGGGCTATTTCCTTCTGCTGATAGTTGTAGTCCCTCTGTTGCTTTTGGCGTATTTCCTTTTTTTGCTTAATAAAATCGGTATAATTACCAACGTATCGGTGTGTTTCGCCATATTCGATCTCATAAACCGTGTTGACCGTTTTATCCAAAAACATACGGTCGTGCGAAACGATAACAACGGCCTTTTCATAACCGTTTATATAGTCCTCAAGCCACTCAATCGATTCAACGTCAAGGTGGTTGGTAGGTTCGTCAAGAAGCAGAATATCAGGCTTGCTTAAAAGAAGCTTAATAAATGCAATTTTGGTAAGTTGTCCGCCCGAAAAAGAGGATAGGAGGCGATACTTGTCATCATCATCAAAACCAAATTTTTTAATAACGGTTTCATATTCCTTTTCAAAATAATACCCACCAAGCATATTAAACTTTTCTTGCAGGGCAGAATATTCTTTGATTTTAATTTCATCGTCACTCGTCTCAAGCAGTAGTGCCAACTCATCCATACGTTCTTTAATGGAAATAATTGGCGCATAAACCTTGCGCACCTCGTCAATGAGAGAAACGCCGTTATCATCAAATGCAATTTGCTTTAAATAACCAATGCTTTTAATATCAGAACGGATGATTTGTGCGCTGTGAAAAGCGTCGTTGCGGTCGAGTTCTATTTCACCCGATACAACCTTTAAAAGTGTAGTTTTACCACAACCGTTGCGACCCACAACAGCGATTTTTTCTTTTGGTTTTATTTCAAAATTTATGTTTTCAAGCACGGTGTTGGCGCCAAACGACACAGAACCGTCACAAATTTTAAATTGCATTTAATCGACTCCATTCAACAGAAATATTTTACCATATATGCTTTATTTCTGCAATAAAAAAAGAGCCCTAGGCTCTTTTTTTATGCGATATTTTATCAATTACCAAGCCTATACCGAGAAGTGCGGCTGTGGGTAGAACCCAGGCAAAGCCGTAACGTGAAAGGGGTAATTTATATATGAAACGGAAATTCAGTACATCAATTAATGCGAAAATAAATGCCGCCGCAGCCGATAGTCTAAATGCGAAAACGCCGATATGCTTTTTAAATAGACTTAAAATAACGGTTATGAGTATCGGCGGATATATAAGATTTAAAATGGGGGAGGCAAGTGTTATTAGTCCCTCAACACCAAGTAAAGAAACCGCAATATCAAACACACAAATTATTACAACAAAGGCCTTATAGCTGATTTTTCCATTTGTAAGCTCTGATAGATATTCAGCAGCGGCACTTGTAAGAGCAATTGCTGTGGAGAG
This sequence comes from Oscillospiraceae bacterium, assembly GCA_015066295.1. Taxonomy (GTDB): domain Bacteria; phylum Bacillota; class Clostridia; order Oscillospirales; family Acutalibacteraceae; genus SIG565. The sequence continues at coordinate 767 of SVOR01000035.1, read as the reverse complement.
GCAGGCAAGCCCCGCTATAATACCAAAGAAAATTATACCCGTTTTGCCTGGGATAAGAGTGTTTATTATATTTATAAGAAGCTCTGTGCGAGAAATGTGCATTGTGTAATTTTGGGCAACAGAGGCGCCGAGAAAGGTAAGACCCAAGTAGATTACAAGCAGACCGCCGCCTGCAACCAAGCCCGAAACACCAAAAATTTTCAATTTGCGCTGTTTCTCGTTATAACCCTTTTCTTTAAACGAGTTAAGCACCAATATACCGAATACCATAGCGCCAAGAACGTCCATGGACTGATAACCTGCTTCAATACCGTCGGCAACAATATTTTGACTGCGCGAAGCGGTGTCTATATTTCCGGCTCCGTTAATTATGCCAAGCACAATTAAAAAGACCAAGCCTAAAAATAATAACGGGGTAAGGAATTTACCAACAATATCAACAACCGCGCTTTTATTGTAGCACAATAGAAAAACTATAGTAAAAAATATTATATAAAATAAAATTGTGCTAAAATTGGCCCCCAAAGGTGCTATTGCCAATTCATAGGTTGTTGCGGCAGTTCTCGGTATGGTTATCAAAGGGCCGATGCACATAAACACCGAGAACATAAGCGCAAAGGCGGGTATTTTGCCTAGTGGCTTTAAGAGCTCGTTGTTGCTGCTTGTTTTTATAAGTGCAAAAACTGCGATTAGCGCTAAGCCGATATCGGCAATAAAATAGCTAATAAAGCCGAGCAACCATTCATTGCCTGCCTTAAAGCCTAAAT